>DDNV01000073.1:13199-16187 GCA_002341315.1 Cellvibrionales bacterium UBA2511 | reverse complement strand
GGTCTTCAGTCTCCTCAGGTACCGCTGTAATTCTGGTTTCCTCAGGGGGCTGGTTGGCCAGAGTGCCGGGGACACCACCGGCAAACTCACCCCGGGAATTTTCCTCAATCAGCTGTTCACTGCGAATACTGGTTTCGGGGGCGTAGCTTTCACTGGTCTTTTCCACTCTGGTGAAATCCACGTCTGCCACCACCTGTGCTCTCACTGCACCGACCCCTAGAATGGGTGACAGAATCTCTGTAATTCGATCCACATAGCTTTGTTCCAGCTGCTGTGTAAACCGGAACTGCTCCGACGTCTGGGCAAAACCCTCCTCCCGGCCCTGGGCGGAGAGTAGCTTGCCCTGGTTGTCGACCACTGACACCTGTTCGGCTTCCAGACCCGGCACACTGGAAGCCACCAGATGCACCACCCCGGCCAGCTGTCGTTCGGTCAATTCACGTCCGGGGTAAAGGCTCAACAACACCGATGCTGCGGGCTTGTCACGCTTGCGCACGAAAGCTGACTGTTTGGGAAGCGCCAGGTGTATCCGCGCTGACCTGACACTGTCCAATGAGGCGATAGAGCGGGCAAGCTCCTGCTCCAGAGCGCGATCATAGCGGGCTTTTTCAATAAAGCCGCTAACGCCTATTTTCTGTTCTTTGTAGAGCATATCGAAACCGCTGCCATCGCTTTTTGGCAATCCGTCGCTGGCCAGCTTGAGCCTGATTTCATGAAGTTTTTCAGCGGGCACACTGACCAGTCCAGTCCGGTGATCCACCTTGTAAGGGGTACCATTTTCCTCGAGAGAACGAACCACTTCATTGGTCGAGGAAGGCGTCATTTCGCCAAACAGCGCCACATAATCCGGCGCCATGGACCACTGCACCAGGCCGATTCCCAGGGCAATACTGGCCGCCAGGCCGAGCAGCAGACCCAGCTGACGCGTGACCGGTTGACTGCTGAGACTATTGAAGCGACTGAGCAAGGTGGAAGTATTCAATGCCATAATCTTTAATTCACGTTGGTTGCGTTAGTATGAAAAAAGGAATTCACACCTGCATGTTCATCACTTCCTGATAAGCATTCAGAAGTTTGTTCCTGACCTGATTAACTGCCTGAAATGACAGGCTTGCCTTTTGCAGAGCCACCATTACTTCAGGCAGTGCCACATCCGGGCTACCCGCTTCAAAGGCATCCGACAACTGGCGCGCCTGCTTCTGGGCAGCATTGACCTGATCGATCGAGTCCTTCATCAAAGCGCCGAAATCAACCTTTTCTCCACCCTCAGCCGGGCCCTCGCCCGGCCCTTTGCCCGCAGCAGCAGCCATTAACCGCATTTGGGCCAATACCTGGTTTATCTCCATCTCACTCATAAACAGTCTCTCCGACGGTGTATTAACCGGTGGCCGGAATAGCCACGCCCTGCTCTTTCAGTCTGGCCAGCTTGTACCTCAACGTCCGGGGACTGATCCCAAGCCGCTCTGCTGCATCCTTACGGCACCCATTGACGGCGTTAAGCGCATCAACTATCAACTGCTTCTCCCGTGCCTTGAGATCGCCGTCCAATAATTGTGCACCGTTGCTGGCTGCTGCCTTCTGGCACAGGTCCTCCGGGAGAACATCCTCAAAACAGATATCTGCCTCGGCAATCTGGCAACCACTGGCCATGATGGCGGCCCGTTGCACACAGTTTTCCAGCTCACGGACATTGCCGTTCCAGCAATGCTTCAGCAACCGCTGTTCGGCGCTGGCCGTAAAACTGATCGGCTGGTCCGGGCTATAGCGCCGCAGCATCGTTTTGGCCAGCCGCAAAATATCGCCCGGCCGCTGGCGCAACGGCAGCAGATGGATGGGAAAAACATTCAGACGGTAAAAGAGATCCTCCCGAAAGCGTCCTGAAGCGACCTCTTCGCGGAGATTGCGGTTGGTCGTTGCCAGCACCCTGACATCCAGTGATATGAGCGTATTGCCACCCAGTCGCTCCACTTCCTTTTCCTGCAGCACCCGCAATAATTTGGCCTGCAGCCCCAAATCCATCTCGGAAACTTCGTCCAGCAACAACGTCCCGCCATTGGCCTGTTCGAACTTGCCGGCACGGGATTGATGTGCACCGGTGTAAGCACCTTTTTCGTAGCCGAACAACATGGACTCCAGCATTGTCTCTGGAATGGCGGCACAGTTAATCGCGAGAAAAGGTTTCTCTGCACGAGGGGAATGACGGTGAATATAACGCGCAATCACCTCTTTGCCGGTACCCGACTCACCACTGATAAGCACCGTCGCCTGGGTGGCGGCAACCCGTCTGGCGAGCTCACACAACTGTCGGGTTTTGGGGTCTTCGGCTACCATCCCATCTGAAGCAACTTCCGGCGGACGGGCCAGCCTGCTCACCATTTCCAGAAGGACTTCGGCCTCAAAAGGCTTTAACAGATAATCCGCAGCGCCTTCCTGCATGGCTTTTACCGCATTTTCAATACTTCCATAGGCTGTAACGAGCACAAAAGGCAGTTCCGGTCTGAGCGCTTTCGCTTCCCTGAGGAGCGTATTGCCATCCATCACATCCATTTGTACATCGCTGACAATCAGATCGACCCTTTCCCTTTTCAGGCACCACAGGGCCTCTTCTCCATTACTGGCCGACAGTACCCGGTAACCAGCGTATTGAATGGTGTCACACATGGCATCGCGGAGTGCTGCATCGTCTTCAACCACCAACACCCTCGTTGAATTACTCATAGACGGCGTCTCCCCGGTTATGCCCATCAACAACAACTTCTGTACCCGAAGCCGGTTTGCTAATGGGTAGATTGATGACAAATTCGAGCCCACCCGTGGAGCGGTTAGTGGCAGAAATTTCACCACCATGCTTACTGACGGCCATTGCCACTACGGCCAGCCCCAACCCGGTACCCTGTGCTCTGGTAGTAAAAAAGGGATCAAAGATGCGTTCCAGCAATTCTTCCGGAATACCCGGGCCGTCATCGCGAAAACGGATCTGCAGCCAAT
>DDNV01000073.1:10084-13061 GCA_002341315.1 Cellvibrionales bacterium UBA2511 | reverse complement strand
AGGATCTGCAGCCAATCGGGATTGAGGGCCCCCACCCACAAATCAATAACCACAGGGCCTTTCGCAGCTTCAATGGCATTCATCGCCAGATTTCCCAGCACCCCGACCAGTTCGTCCAGATCACCAACCAATTCCAGACTGTTATCGACATAGGGTATCGACATCACAGCATGGTGTTGTTCAAGGGTGGGGCGAACCGTCTCTTCAAATTGCTGCAACACCTGATTGAGCAAAATGGTTTCGGTCACAGGCGTTTCGCCGCGCACAAAACTGAGCATGCTGTGGAGCAGATTACCCATATGGCCAAGACGCTCGTTAACCTTGTCCACTATCCTCTGCCGCTGCTCTGCTTTCAGGTCAGCTCTGGCCAGCTGCGCCAGGTAAAGTGTGGTGGCACTGAGGGGGGTCCGAATCTGATGGGCGAGGCGGGCAGCCATTTCCCCCAGTGCGGTGAGACGCTTCTTCCTGCCCAGTTGCTCCTGTAACTGGTGGATTTCAGACACATCCGTGATGAGCACCACATGGTCGCTGGAGCCATCGAGAAGCCGGCTGACCACTGAGATTTTTTTACCGCTGTGCAACTCCAGCTCACGACCGCTCAGCTGTTGGGAGGGGGCAGCCCTGGCCAGCACAGCTTCCCAGTATTTGCCAATCAGGGGCTCACCCAACAGTTCAAGGGCTTCGGGGTTGGCATCGCGAATAATGTACCCACTGTCCAGAATGAGGACACCGCCCGGCAAAACGGACAACAGGGAAGAGAGACGATGGGCAAGGCGTTCTTTTTCAGCCAATTCGCTCAGCCTGGCTGAACGCGCTCTGGCAAGCTCTTCGGTCAAACCGGTCACCTTGCCTTCAAGATCGCGGTAAGAGGTATCCAACTGATGGGACAGCTGATTAAACACCTTGAAAGCCTGTTCAAGCTGACTGGCTGACAGGGCTTCTGTCTGGTTCATGATCGTTACCTGCGCTACTTGCCTAAAATGGAGGGACCTGTGTCCACTCAAGTAGATCAGCAATAATCATGCCTAAAGAAAAATATATTGTTTATTAGTAGGTTAGAATTCACTCAAGGAAAAGAGTCAAAAGTTTGTCGGATCTTCCTGGCGACTGAGCCCAAACTTGCGCATTTTTTCCACCAGGGTTGTTCTCTGCAGTTTCAGCAATTTTGCACTGCGCGCCACCACCCAGCCGGACTGCTCCAGTGCCTGATTCAGCAACATACGTTCCAGTTCGAACAGATAGTCTTTCAAATCAATACCCTGAGGGGGCAAATAGACAATGTCCGGGACAGACACATTGATTGAAGTCGTCTGTGGACTGGCACTGATTTCCTGCTGCTCTGCAATCCAGTCCTGGTTCGGGCGAAATTTGTCCGGCAAATCTGACCATTTGACCAGTTTCTTTGGATACAGAATGATCAGTCGTTCGATAAGATTGGAGAGCTCGCGGACATTGCCCGGCCAGCTGTAATTACCAAGGGCCGCAATGGCACAGTCACTCAACTGGACTGAACCCCGTTTTTCCCGATCGAAACGATTGATCAATTCACGGATCAATAACGGGATATCTTCACTCCTGTCCCGCAATGGCGGCATATCGATAGGAAACACATTGAGCCGATAGTACAGATCCATACGGAATCGCCCCTCTGCCACCAGGTGATCAAGATTCTGATGTGTGGCAGCAATAATTCTGACATCTGCAGTGAGGGACTTGTTACTGCCAACACGTTCAAACGTTCGTTCCTGAAGCACCCGCAACAGTTTGACCTGCATATTCATCGGCATATCGCCGATTTCATCCAGAAACAGCGTGCCACCATCCGCTATTTCGAAACGTCCCTGACGGGAACTGATCGCACCAGTAAAAGAGCCTTTTTCATGACCAAACAATTCCGACTCCAGTAAATCAGCCGGAATCGCACCGCAGTTTACCGGCACAAAGGGTTGTTCCCGGCGATTCGAGTAATAGTGGATATTGCGGGCCACCACTTCCTTGCCAGTACCGGATTCACCGAGGACCAGCACAGACGCTTCGCTATCAGCCACCTGCTTGATCATGTCCCGTATCTGATTGATCCCTTCACTGCTTCCCACCAGATTACGATACAGCTGGCCAAATTGCTCAACCCTGCTATTTTTTGAAGAGGCTGAAAATAATTCAGCTTCCTGAAGGACACCAAGCAACAACTGGTAACTGGCAGGAAAAGGAATCGTCCCCGCAATGTGCCGGGAAATGGAGGTTGGCACCGACAGCGACTCCGCTTCCCATTTTACAAGATAACAGGGGCAGGAAAGGTTTTTCTGGTTCAGGCTATCAGCCACACTCTTCAGAACGGGAAATCCGGTTTTATCCCGAATCAGCAGTGCTAAAAGGTCATCGCCCGAGGATTCGGTCAGAAAGTTGTTGAGACGCTGCCTGTCATCAAAGACCTTAACCGGATACTCCAGAAATCGAACCAGTGCCGCTGTTTTATTCCCTTCTGCAAGGTCTTGGTCAAATACCAGCACTTGTTTTTTAAGGGCTGGCATCAGTAGTGAACTTTTGTTATTGCAGGATTTAAAGTCCGATTCGAGAACTGGCTTACATCGAACGCACCAACTGAATGGGGGTCTATCATCGAGCCATCACTCCAAAGTAGTAATTCAATAGTCTTACTGGAAAGCGCAAGCGATTCTAAAGGAGGGTCGTGCATTGTCAATATTTTGACGAGGGTTTTTACGAATGAACTGCTGCAAATCAATCTAGGGACTAGAGGATTTTCTGTAGGCAACCTCGCGCCTGTGGTGTCGGAAAATCAATTTATCCAGCCACACCTGGACCGACTCACTGAGCCCCAGGTAACGCACTCTTGCCCACCCTCTACGATAATCATCCGGGCTGCTGACCACTTCGCCATAAAAACACAGGGGCTTTGGTGTACCGCGCTGAATATAAACCTGTACAAATACGATTGAACCGGGCTCGGGAACACTCC
>DDNV01000073.1:6440-10004 GCA_002341315.1 Cellvibrionales bacterium UBA2511 | reverse complement strand
CTAACCGGGCTCGGGAACACTCCCATCCTGCCAATCGACCTGCGCAGAAGAGACAGTCACCCGGGAAATATCGGGGATATCCAGCTGGCTGTATATCAACTGACCAACCAGATCCAACAGCAGGTTTAGCTTCAGATCCAGGCGGGCCAGCTCTTGGGAAAGCGCAGGGTTGCTGCTGTCTGATGTCTCTTTGGAAAATTCGCTGATGGCAGATACGGCCCGCAGAAAGGATTCGTTGGATTCATTGACCAACGCAAGGTGTGCTTCATCGGGCTGATAATCGATTTTTGACCAGGCAATGGAGATATTGTCGGTAAAGGAAAGGGCGCTTGCTGACTCCTCGGATTTGTCCACGTCCAAAATAAAGGCATCCTCTTATATATTTCGGCTCTGAAATGCATGGAACCAAACGGGAAACACGAGTTTAAACCCTTTTGAGTATAGATCAATCTTAAGGCACTGAGGGAAAAAGCAGCTCAGACGACAATACGAAACGTATGGGAAAAGACGTGCTCCGGCACGGAACTAACAGATCGAGAGGCTTTTTGTGTAATTAACGATTATTGCCCACCTCATGGTAACTGCCCATGGCTTTACGGTTCCGCGTGTATTCCAATCCCTGGACCATAACCTGCTCCCTTGCCACTTTTAACCGGGACATCAACTCTTCATTCAGGTGCAAAAGAGCCGCGACCGCTTCGGCGACCAGAACCGAGTCCGGCAGTCCGGAAGTTTGTGAGAAACAGACGGCGAGTCCATCCCGCCGCCGCTGTTCCAGTTTCGTCACCTCTGACCACTCGTTGTTCTCCGCGCAGCTCAGCATCTGCTTGGTAATAGTCAACACCTCAGCCAGGAGGCGACACTGATGAGCCTGGGAAAGAGATTCGTGGACGACTGCTGCAGTCATGATTGCATGCTCCTCGCCTCAGCAGGAACAGATTCCCAGCCGGCCTTGACTTCTTTTAACAGCGCACTGACTTCATCCAATACCGCTGTATCCGACGAAACACCTGCTTCCACAAGTCGCCTTTCAATATAATCGTAAAGCGAACCTAGATTTGCGGCGATCTCACCTCCCCGCTGATAATCCAGGCTGGCACGCATCCCATCCACAATGGCAATAACACTGCTGAGCAATTCACCCTTGCGGGCAATCTCATTTCGGTTGATTGCACCCTTTGCCGAAGCCAACCTGTCCAGTGCACCTTCCAGTAACTTGGCGATTAAGTGGTGAGGCGTTGCATCCACGATTCCGGTCTGCAACCCGACACTTTTATACTGGTTTAACGCTGATGCATAGTTCATTGACTACCTCTTGACTGATACTAGTTGTTTTTGTTGAGCAGCTGACCGGAGCCCGGCAAGGAGGCCAACTGCTGCGTCAGAAAATCACTGGTCGTCTGCAGTTGGGCAAGCAGAGAATCCAGTGCATTGAATTGGTTTCTATAACGAATTTCCAGAGCTTCCATCTTGCGATCAAGCACTTCCTTTTGATCACCAATACCCTCTATGCGCGACTGAATCCCCTCTGTGCGCGAATCCAGTAGGCCATCGGTCGCCAGAAAAGAGGTAATCAGGGTATTCAGCTGGTATGCAATGCCACGTGAAAAATCAACTGCGCCGCGTGGTCCCGTAGAACCGTCTGCAATCAGGAGTTGCAGCCCTTCAGCTTTGCTGCCCACAGCCCCTTTTAGTGTTTGCCCACTGCCGGAGGCCGCCACACCGCCGATGGTGCCCGCCACATCAATACCGGCAACACCTGCTCCGGTTGAAAATCCCAGTTGCGCAGTAGTATTGGTATCGACAGAGAGAACTTCTATTGTCGAGAAAGACCCATAATTATTAGATGTGATTTCAAAATGGTCATTGACGAATTGCACGGACACCAGGGCGCCGGCATTGACCAGCGCAGTGTCACCGTTAATCCTTGCCTGTAACTCGTCGGCAAGTTCAGCGCCCGATGCGTAATTGCCCTGGGTTAACAAAATCTCGCTGGATGTCACACCATTAACTCTCAGCACCAGGCTATTATTTTCACTATCAATGTTGAGCGGAAAAAAACTTGGCGAAGCGGTTAGCTGACCACGGGTCGCCATCTGGGTAATATCGATATCATGGCTGGCGACTGCTGTCGCCGCCGTCGATGTAATATATTTTATGGTCCCGTCCGATGGCCGGCCTACTGCGGCAAAAACTCCGACGATATCATCAAAAGCATTTTCCAGCGCAGCATCAAAACGACTGCTATTAATGGCCAGCTTGCCATCGCCATCGGTGGTGATACCCAGCTCACTCAGGCTGCTGAAGGAACCACCAAAACCCTCGGCGGAATCAGTGATGGCCCGACGCACCTGACTGGCAATCGAACGGGCTGAAAAATCTCCCTGCAGTGGCCCGGCAACACCGGTCTCAGGATCATAGGCGGTGAGACTGTTAACGGTAGAAATATAGTTGTTATAACCGCTGACAAAACTCTGGATGGCGGACTTGACCGCCTCGCGGTCTTGCGCAACGGTAACGGTCACCGGGGAAGTTCCAGTGACATCCTTGAGGGTAATATCCAGCCCCTCAATAACGCCGCTGGCTCTATTCTCACTACTGCGTATGGACAACCCATTGACCGTGAACAGGGCGTCGCGGGCAGCGACTGTCTGGGCAAGATTGGTTGCACTGCCATTAAAGGACAATGCAGACAGGCCAGCACTATCCAGGTCGTTATTATCACCAGTATCAGTAACGCTTATTTCGAGACTGTTTTTCTCGCCGCCATCATCGGATCCAATCAACAAACGATAGCCAGACTCATCGTTGACGATCACTGCCGTAACGCCGATTTTTGCGCCGTTAATTGCATCCCGGACACCAGTCAAAGTGTTGTTCTCGGAATCGATGGTTATCGTCGCCGTGCCCTTTTCAGGGTTGACCGTAAAGCCATCGTAACTCTCGGGACCGGGGTCCGGAGAGGTATAGTCGGTGCTGCCAAAACGAATGGTCAGTGTTCCCGTGCCGACCAGGTCTGAAGTACTGGCATAACCGGTACTGGCCAGTGAGTGTGACGATGCCAGCTGACTGACAGACAGGCTATAACTGCCCGAAGCTGCAGTACTGTTCGCAGACGCCACAACCGCATCCGTATTACTGGAGGTCGTTGTGCGCTGGCCAAAGCTGGAGAGTTTATTCAGGCTGGAAATACTGTCCTGGAATGTAGAGAGAGCACTTTTGAGGCTGCCAAAACCCGACAGTTCTGCGGTTAGAGCGGACTCACGGGCCACCAGTCTGGTTTCTACCGGTGAGCGTTGGGCTGAAATCAACTGGGTAACCAGCGACTCAATGTCCAGTCCCGACCCTATTCCCGTCGCCGTTAACATCTGACACTTCCTACCACGGTTAAACTGAATGTCCGGTTCATACGCACGCCTTTAAACGTTAAACCCGCAGATAAACAAGCAAACAGGGTGCCAACCAGACTCAATAAAAGAAAAAATTAACCCTCGCCCCTGACAAACAATCCCTTACTGTTTCCGGCACCGATTTCCGCCAGATAATGGGCAAGTGCAACGGCTT
>DDNV01000073.1:2383-6308 GCA_002341315.1 Cellvibrionales bacterium UBA2511 | reverse complement strand
CTTCTTCCCGGGGGATCTGGCGGATAATTTCCTTGGATTCACTATCGATTACGGTGACAACCGTACTACCGGTTGTCTCATCTACCTTGAATTGCAGATCACGGGAAATCTGTTGCACATAATCAGATATATGACTTACCGCTGCCACAAGCTCTACAGTGGACGACTCTCTGTTTTGTTCATCGCTTTTCTCCGGAGAAACATTGCCGCCGACGGGCAATTCTTGCCGGTCTACAGTCAATTCCATCGCCTTGACGGGTTGGCTGTTGGCAACAGCTTTCAGGGCAGGTCCGGGAATAGTTATAGATTCTGGCATGGCGGCACTCCATCAATATAAGGTGCTATGGCCGGGCAGAAAGGGGTGGCATAGCCACCCCTCTACCTGTTTGATCTTTTCAGATTGAAAAGATCATTACTGCAACAGGGCCAAAACATTCTGTGGCAGTGCGTTAGCCTGAGCCAGCATTGCCGTACCCGCCTGCTGCAGAATTTGAGCACGGGTCAACGCTGCAGTTTCTGAGGCAAAATCGGCATCCTGAATCCGCGACCTGGAAGCACTCAGGTTTTCGGAGGTCGTTTGTATACTGGCAATGACCGATTCAAAGCGGTTCTGGATCGCACCCAGAGAGGCTCGCGAGCTGTTAATCGCTGTCAGAGCACTATCCACCGACTGGATGGCAGCATTTGCACCAGCGACACTGGAGATATCCGTATTCGCCAGAGTCGTTCCCACCAGCGTGTCTGCAGTAGTGGTGCCCGCAGTCAACCCGGCATTAGCAGGTGTAGCCCCGCCGATAACCAGATCCCCGTCAGCTGAAGTAATGCTGCTGACAAGACCGCGATAGGTATCGCCAGTGGCGGCCAGACCTTCAGCCGCACCTTCTGTGCCACCTTCAGCCAGAACAATATTGCTGCCATCATCCTTGGTGATATCCAGGGTGGTGGCCGTAGGAGCAGACGCTGTATAGCCAGCGAGAGAGTTAATCAATCCCGCAATTTCAGTGGCTGTAATTGTCCCGTCTGCGCCCACTGCAGAAAGATCCAGGGCAGTACCATCAACCGACAATGTATAATCGGGAGCAACCGCTGTCACCGCCGGGGTGCCACCGGTAGTCTCGGACTCAGTCACACTGGCAGCCACACCCCCTAATGTGCTGGTGCTGGTATCAAAGGTAATGGCAGTACCATCCGCTTTGGAAAGAACCAGGTCACCACCGGCCAGGGTGCCGGAGGTGATGCTGTACGCACCTGAACTGGCTGCAATGAAGGCTGCAAAATCTGAATCGATCTCTGTTGCAATAGCGCCGGTGGCGACAGTCTCGGTGTCTGCCAGGGTCACATTGACAGCCTCTACACCATCAATGGTCAGAATAAATGCCTGACCGTTGGCATCGGCTGTACCGGCAATCCCGGTAACCGTATTTTCTGTCGGTGAAGCGAGTGAACCGGCCGTGCCCACCACATCGGCAAAGGCGATACCTGCCTGGGCATTGGTAGCCGTGGCGCTCAGACCGACATCTGCGGCGGTTATCGCATCGGCAATCGCTTTTGCATCTGCCGTAGCAGAGATCGCAAAGCCGTTGACCGTCAGATCACCATCGGCAAAGCCTGCCTGTACCGCTGTTCCAGGTGCTGCCATATTGGCACCCGTCGATTGACCAAGCGATGAGGTTCGTGCACTGGTGATACTGGAAATACTGACAGTCTCCCCGGCATTGGCACCCACCTGAAAAACCTGTGAAGCAAAAGATCCATTCAGCAGCTTGACGCCATTAAAAGAACTGGTTGATGCCACCCGGTCAATTTCAGCGACCAGCTCGGCAACTTCGGCTTGAAGGGCAGCGCGGTCGCTTGAGCTGTTAGTGGCGTTGGCAGATTGCACTGACAATTCGCGAATACGTTGCAGGTTATTGGTGATCTGCGACAAATCACCCTCAGCCGTCTGTGAGAGAGATATCCCATCGTTGGCATTGCGGGCAGCCTGGTTCAGGCCCCGGATCTGGGTAGTAAAACGCTCAGAAATTGCCAAACCCGCAGCATCATCTTTTGCGCTGTTAATACGCAAGCCTGAAGAGAGGCGTTGCAGTGCTGTGCTCAAATCACCCTGGGATGAATTCAGGTTGCGCTGCGCTGTGAGCGAAGCAATATTGGTATTGATTACCTGTGCCATAACTATTTTCCTCTTTGTTTTCCTTTCCGTCTGGCAGATCAAGGCCTTTCAGACGGCTGTTTCTTCGACGCTGGAATCTCTCATCGACGACGGATACGTTGCGATCGATAACCTGTATATCGACCGACGAGGAAAGTTCTTTAGCTTTTTTTTAGAATTTTTTTCAATCCATTGATTTAAAGAAGAAAGTGTGACGGTCTCTACAGTTCAAACAACAAAATGCGATGCCTATCACAAAAGAAGGCGGACAAACCAGTATTGCCGACACAGCAACTACCTGGCCTGAAAGGAAAGCAAACAGGATGGGGCTATTACAGATAATTAAACAGGGATAATCCCTGGACTTTCACATAAGCCTGCTGGGCGGCCTGCAATGCGGTTAACTGCAGGTTAAGTTCACTGATGGCCTGCGCATAATCGAGGTCCTGCACACTGGAAAGTGTCTGCTCCAATTGCAGATTAAAGTCCTCATTCAGCGACTGCTGATTTTCCACCTGATTCTGGCGAACTCCCACGTCAGCTCTAACTGCAAGCATGTGTCCAATGGCCTGATCGAGATTATTCAATCCACGTCCCATGGCATTGTTGACCGAAGCCACTCCGGCGGGGGAATCAACCGCACTGGCCAGGGAATCTGCAATAGCCTGAATGCTGGCAAACATGCCTTCACGGGCAGAGGGAAAGACCTCAAAACGATCACCATCGACAGGGAGGCCGCCAACCTGAATGCTGGCTCCGGCAAAATTGATTTCGTCACCCTCCTGATAGTTACCGCTGGTCAACAGGGCATTGGAGGAATCCCGCACTTCATATGTCACCGGATCACCGGGAAGCGCCTGACTGAAAGTGATTGAATAAGTATCCCGAACAAAACTGCCGTCAACCGTGGCACTGCCAATTACTCCTGTGCCGGCATTGGCGGCGTCAGGCTTCACATCAAAGCGGCCATTACCGGTGGGCACAGCCATAAAGACATTAAACCCGGAATCCCTTACCGCCACCTGGGATGACTTGCCCAACTGCAGGAATCGTTGACCATCATCACCCTGGTAGGCGTACTGACCGTTTTGCCGTGTAAACGGCACTGCGTCGGCCTGAAACCCGGCAAAAATATATTCACCTTCCGAGTCTCGGGTATTGGCCAGCGACTGGAGCTGTTCAAGCAACCCTTCTATTTCCACACTCGCACTGCGGCGGGTTTCAACGGACTGGGAGGCATTGTTGGCCTGAACCACCAACTCCCTGACCCGTTGCAGCACATTGCCTACATTGGCAAGCACCGTATCTTCCAGTGCCAGCTGCCCCTCGGCCAAATTACCATTGCGCTGATACTGATCCAGCAACGCCATATCTTCATTGAGATTCAAAATCTGCACAGCCGCTACCGGATCATCTGAGGGAACCTGGATACGCTTGCCAGTAGCCAGCTGTTGTTCCGTTTTGGCCAACTTGCTCTGCTGATCAAGTATTCCCGAAATTCCCTGCTGAAAGATTTGTACACTGGATAAACGCATATTGGCACCCACCTATCGACGGACAGAGCTGAGCAAGGTCTGGAACAACTCATCGGCCACCGCAATTATCTGCGCAGCAGCCTGATAGGCCTGCTGGTAGCGGATAAGGTTTGCCGCCTCCTCGTCCAGATTCACACCCGATACACTCTCTCGCGCTGCAACCGACTGATCCAGCAGCACCTGTTCGGTGCCAAGTGCTTTTTCTGCCTGGCGGGTTTTAACCGCAACATCGGCGACCGTG
>DDNV01000073.1:0-2255 GCA_002341315.1 Cellvibrionales bacterium UBA2511 | reverse complement strand
TGCATAGGCCTCCTGATAACTGACCGTACCATTCATCAGCTCCCTGGATATTTGCAGCGAGGCCAGATTCAATACATTGCCATTGTCACCGGTACCATTGGTATTATTTTCTATGACCAGCTCATCACCAGCCTGCGGCACGCCATCGATACTGAACTCGAAGCCGGCAAGACTGAACGATTTGCCAGCACTCTCTGTGGCAGGGTTATAGGCCAAAGGACCGCCGGCCATACCGGACATATCGAAACCGGGCACCCCCGCTCCGAGTGCATCGGGGTTAAACGTCAATGTCACTGTACCGGCCAGCGGCAACCCTGATGTATCACTGACACTGAAGCCGGCAATATCGGCTGAACCCTGATTTGACAAAACCTGCTGAGCGCGGAGGGGCGATGCGGCGGCAAAATCTTCCGGCCGACTCAGCGCCACAGCAAATTGCCCGACGGCCAAACGGGTGGGCTGAATCAGAAAGCTGTCACCACTGGCGGGAATGCCGGCAGCACCAATCGTCAACCCGCCCACTGAAAATGGACCTGTACCGCTTTGACTGCTGTTATTGGTAAGGTTGGTCAAGACCCACTGGCTACCGTCAAAACGAAGATTGTAGTCATCACCGGTCAGCGCGGTGGCGTCAGTAATGGTGGCTGACACTGATGCCGACCCGGTGTTGGCAGGATGCTCTGTCGACGTTGCTGTCAGCGGCTGAAAAAAATCTCCGCCGGAATTACCGTCCAGATCAATCCCGAGCTGATGTTGCTCATTGAAAGTGGATGTCAGTCCAACGGCAATCAGTCCGAGTTGATTGGCCGCAGGATTCAGTACACCCTCCCGGAAATCCAGGACGGCACCCAGCGATCCACCACTGAGAAAACGGGTGATATCCGAGACATTGCCTCCTGCGCCGGAAATGCCAATCATGGTCTGGGTACTATCGAATGGATTACTAACGGTTTGAAACGACTCGGCATTACCGCCAACCACCAACGCCTGCCCTTTGCCAATCATCACGTTAATGGCACCATCGGATTGGGTCACGGTGGTGACTCCAACATACTTTGCCAGCTGGCTGAGCTGTTGGTCACGCTTGTCCAGCAAATCGTTCGGCACAGTTCCACCGGATTGACCCGTGGCGCTGACAATCTGCTTGTTCAGGCTGGCGATACTGGCCGCCAGTGAATTAATCTCACCTACGGTACCCTCTATCCTGGCATTGACTTCGCTATTGAGGCTGCGCAGATTGCTGTCCAGGTAGTGAAAACGGTCTGCCAGCGCTTCTGCCTGTCCGAGCAGTACCTGGCGCTCAGGCAATGATCCGGGATTGTTGGCAACATCCTGTACGGCACTGAAAAACTCCCCGAGCACAGGCGCCAGACCGGCATTATCGTTACCGAGCATGCCATCCAGCCGGGAAGACAACTGATAAAGCGTATCGAAACCGCTTTGGGAAGATGTACGGGTACGGACTTCCGAAACCAGAAACTGATCGTAAATGCGCTCTATGGAGTCCACTGTCACCCCTGAGCCAATATAATTGCCTCCACTCAGCTGGGGCGGCAAGGTATCAAAGTCAGCCCGCTGGCGACTGTATCCATCCGTATTCACATTCGCGATATTTTGCCCGGTGGTATTGATCGATTGCTGCAAGGAAAGCAGTGCCGATGTGCCGATGTTAAAAATATTTGCCACGATGCCTTATCCTGCCTGGCAGTCCAGTGAATGGACGCACTGATGGGCTAACCCTAGGTACCAGTTAGCGACGCTTTTCCGGAATTCTTTAATTGGTTAACCAGATTGCTGTAGTTACCCCTTTCCAGAATACCCAGAATTTTTTCGGCATATTTTGGATCGGTGGCATAGCCCGCCTGCTGCAACTCTGTCAGAAATGCTTTGCTGTCGGATACTTTCTCCAGCGCACCCTGATAGCGCGGATTGTTTTTCAGAAAACTCACATAGTCCTTGAACGCGGTGGACAGTGAGTCATATACCCTGAAGGCTGCTTTTTCCAGGGCTGCCAGCCCATCCCTGAACTCCATGGTATTGACAATAGAGGAATCGCCTCGCCATCCATTCCCCACCTTGATACCAAACAGATTAAAGCTGCTGCTGCCGTCTGCGGCCTGAATAACTTTCTTGCCCCAACCCGTCTCCAGCGCTGACTGAGCCACCAGAACGGCAGGGTCCAGACCGAGTTCACCGGCGGCGACCACCGCATCATCCCAGACTGCCTGTATAAACTCTTCCGGCGAAGTTGCCAG
>DDNV01000100.1:19758-28810 GCA_002341315.1 Cellvibrionales bacterium UBA2511 | reverse complement strand
TCGTTGAAATCAATGCCGGTGAGCGCCAGCAGGCTCCAGCTGAACAGTAATGCCAGCGCGGTGGTCGCCGTCAGACCAAACTGATACACCACCATTACCGTCAGCAGGCCGGAAACCAGTTCAACCAGTGGATACTGCAGGGAAATGGCAGTCCGACAGTGTGCACAGCGGCCGCGCAGCAGAAGATAGCTCAACAGTGGAATGTTGTGAATGGCCTTGATCGGGGCGCCGCATTGCGGGCAGTGAGAGGCGGGAAACACCACATTGAGTGGTTCCGGCACGGCCTCAGCATCCGGTTCAATCTCCAGAAACTCCTGGGAATCCCGGCGCCAGGTGGCGGCCAGTTGCCGGGGCAGGCGGTAAATCACCACATTGATGAAGCTGCCCACCAGCAAGCCCAGTACCAGACTGACCGCCAGCACTGGCGCAACGGATAAACCCAGCATGTCGGGCATCAACAGGCCTAGACCACCGAGCCCAGTTTGAAGATCGGCAGGTACATGGCAATCAGCAGACCGCCCACCAGAACCCCCAGAACCGCCATGATCATGGGCTCCAGCAGGGTGGTCAGGTTATCCACGGCATTGTCGACCGCCTCTTCGTAGAACACGGCAGACTTCTCCAGCATGTCATCCAGCGCGCCGGACTCTTCACCGATGGCGGTCATTTGCAACAGCATTACAGGAAATTTATTGCTTGTCTTCAGGGCTTGGTGTAGTTGAATCCCGGTGGTGACATCGTCCCGAACCTTGTAAATGGCTTCCCGGTAAACAGCGTTACCCGCCGCCCCCGCCACCGACGTGAGCGCATCCACCAGCGGCACCCCGGCGGCAAAGGTGGTAGAGAGTGTGCGGGAGAACCGGGCAATAATGGCCTGGTAGAGAATATTGCCCACCACCGGTACTTTCAGTATGTATTTATCAATGAACGCATCAAATTTCGTTGAGCGCCGTTTGGCTTCACGGAAGATCAGAAAAAAGGCGATCAGGCCGATTATCCAGATTAGCCACCACTCCTGGGCTGTATTCGACAGACCCAGCACGAACAGGGTAAACGCGGGCAGGTCGGCTCCGAAACTGCTAAAGGTTTCGGCAAATACCGGCACCACTTTGACCAGCAGTATCCCGGTCACAATCACCGCCACCAGCACAACGGCAATAGGGTAGGTGAGGGCCTTTTTGATTTTGGCTTTCAGGGATTCGGTCTTTTCCTTGTAGGTGGCAATCCGGTCCAGCATGGTTTCCAGCGCACCAGCCTGTTCACCGGCTCCAACCAGGCTGCAAAACAGGTCATCAAAGTGTTTGGGGTGTTTGCGTAGGGAGCCCTCCAGACTGATACCGGAGGAGACGTCATCGCGAATGGTATAAATGATCTCGCGCAGGGATTCTTTATCGGCACCTTCGCCGACCAGATCAAAGCTTTGTACCAGCGGTACACCCGCCTTCATCATGGTGGCCAGCTGGCGGGTAAAAATCGCAATATCCTGGGGTTTGACGGGTTTTTGGCCCGTGAACAGGGGCTTGGCCTTTTTCTTGACCCGGCTGGCGGCAATGCCCTGCTTGCGGAGCTGGGCCTTCACCATCACTGCGCTGCTCGCCTTCAACTCGCCCTGGATGGGCTTGCCTCTTTTATCCTTGCCCTTGTAGGTATAGACCTGTGCCGTTGTTGCCATGGATTAGTCCTTGGTTACCCGATTAGCCTCTTCCAGGCTGATTATACCTTCGCCCGCACGACGAAGTGCCGACTGGCGCAAAGTTCTGAAGCCTTCTTCGATGGCCGCCTGTTCAATTTCAATCGAATTACCACCTTCCATAATCAGCCGGGCTATTTTGGGTGTCACTTTCAACACCTCGTAAATCCCCACCCGTCCTTTGTAGCCGTTGGTACATTTCGGGCAGCCGACCGGGTGAAACAGGGTCAGCTCCTCCAGGGGGCGGCCAATGGTCTCAAAACCCTCATCGATCAGGATATTACGGGGTATATCGTCAGCGGGCTTTTTGCAATGCACGCAGAGTCGCCTGCCCAACCGCTGGGCGATAATCAGGTTCACTGAGGTGGCCACGTTAAACGCGGGTACGCCCATATTGAGTAGTCGGTTGAGGGTTTCCGGGGCACTGTTGGTGTGAAGGGTGGACAACACCAGGTGACCTGTCTGGGCCGCCTTGATGGCGATTTCGGCGGTATCCAGGTCGCGGATCTCACCCACCATGATTACATCCGGATCCTGCCGCAGGAACGCCCGCAGTGCTTCGGGGAAGGTGAGCTTCACCTTGTAGTTGATTTGCACCTGGTTGATGCCCGGCATGTTGATTTCCACCGGATCTTCAGCTGTGGAAATATTGCGTTCAGTGGTGTTGAGGATATTCAGGCCGGTGTAAAGCGAGACGGTTTTACCACTACCGGTGGGGCCGGTCACCAGAATCATGCCCTGTGGCTGGTTCAGCACATCCAGATACATCTGCTTCTGGTCTTCTTCATAGCCCAGATTTTCAATACCCACCTGGGCGCTGGTGGGGTCAAGAATCCGCAATACGATCTTCTCGCCGAACTGGGTGGGCAGGGTGTTCACCCGAAAATCAATGGCCCGGTTTTTTGAAATCCGCAGTTTAATCCGGCCATCCTGTGGCACCCGGCGCTCGGAAATATCCATCTGCGACATCACTTTGAGGCGCGCCGCCAGCCGAGGGGCCAGGTTGGCCGGGGGCTTGGTGACCTCGCGAAGAATGCCATCGGTCCTGAACCGTACCCGGTAGACTTTTTCGTAGGGTTCAAAGTGAATATCCGAACACCCCTGCTTGATGGCGTCCAGCAGCAGTTTATTGATAAACCGCACAATCGGGGCATCGTCCACATCGCTGGTGTCAATGCCAGTGCCGCCGCCTTTTTTATCCTCATCGACGGCCTCAATATCCAGGTCATCGAGGTGTACATCGTCCATGGTACCGAGCGCGTCGCCCATGTCGTGTTCATCCTGCTCATGCAGGTAGGCTTCCAGCGCCCGCTCCAGCTTGTCGTGCTCCACCAGCACCAGCTCAACGGACAGGCCGGTCTGAAAGCGTACCTCACTCACCGCCTGGTGGTTGGTGGGGTCGCTCACGGCCAGAAACAGGCGGTTGGCCCGCTTGAAAAGGGGCAATACCTGGTGCTTGCGAATCAGCTTCTTCTCGACCAGCTCCTTCGGACTGGCCTCGATGTTGTGGGCCGAGAGGTCATAGAGTGGGGTGCCAAATTCATTGGCCGCAACCGCGGCGATCAGGCTGGGGTCCAGCAGGTTATTGTGAGTCAGGTAATGCACCAGGTTGGACTGGTCGCTTTCACATTCTGCCAGTGCCTGCACAGCAACGTTTTCTTCCAGCAACTGATCCGTTACCAGACGTTTGGCCAAGCCTTTCAATGTATCGGTTTGTTTCATAGGCGGACAGATACTCAACGGCGCAAATAAGTAGAAACAGCAGTAGAACCAGCCGTGATGGTAATACAAGGTGACGGCGGGAGCCATAGCCTGGCAATCGGTTGTCAACCCCGTTGGCTGCGGAGCAACCAATTAATGATAGCTAGCGGCTGATTCGCACCCGCCTTCAACGCCTGGTCCCGGATGCCGGTCCGGAAGATCGGCGCTGGTAGAGGGTATTGTCTCAGGCTGAATGCGCCATGATCGCCGGGTCTGGTTACAAACTGACAAAAATTGTCAGTCTGCAGTGAGCGCCTACCCTTGATGTTAGCTGATCCATTCTTTGGCACGGTAAATGCTAGACATATACCCTGCAACAACGCCAAATGGCATTTAGTGATTTCATGGGAGAAATACAATGAAGAAAGTACAACAGGGTTTTACCCTTATCGAACTGATGATCGTGGTCGCGATTATCGGTATTCTGGCTGCTGTGGCTCTGCCCGCCTACCAGGATTACACTATCAAAGCCAAAGTTTCTGAAGGCATTCTGGCAGCCAGTCAGTGCCGTACTTCAGTGTCTGAGGTTTACCAGACTGCCCCCGCAGGCACCGAGCCTGGTGCAGATGGCTGGGGCTGTGAGTCATCCGTGCAAAGCTCTAAATACGTAGCGGAGATTGGAACCAGTGTTGATGGCGCCATTCGGGTATTGCTCTCCGATGCAGCCGACTTGGGCGAGGCGGCTGAAACAGCAATAACGCTTTGGCCCAGAAATAATGATGATACAGCCGATATAGTCGTTGCAGACTTGCCTGAACAGGTTGGCGCTTTCCGTTGTGGTCCATCCACTACCGATCCAATTCCATTAAAATATCTACCTGGTTCCTGTAAAGACGATGCAGCACCGTTCTAAACAACTTCAACTCGTTGTTTAAATCAAGCCTCTGTCAAAGACAGAGGCTTTTTTTATGGGTAGTTTATATTTCTTGGCGAACACATTGAGATAAAGAGGTTGTTCAATATGCCGACCATAAACAAAAGGGCGGGTAAGTGGATCTCTATTATCTCACTGCTACTTGTTTTTTCGATGTATGCCTATATGGCATATTTCGGCAAGATCAACCCTTCTCCCGCTGGCCTGATGAGCAGCGCCTTGGTGATGTTGCTGGGGCTCCTGCTGGGGTTGCTGGCCGGGGTGGTCGGTAAAAAAACCTTTACGGCCTATATGCTGTTGGGCTGGCTGGTGATGAACCTGCTGATTATCAGCAACTGGTGGCACTTCCAGTATTTCCGGGCCTATTACAACTATGACGTGTTCAGGTTCGGTAGCGATGGACTAGAGGTGGTCCGGTCGTTCTCGGCGTTCGAGTACACGCGCGAAGCCCTCCAGTTGCTGCTGCTGTCGGCCCTGTTCAGTTGGACAGCGGTGCGCTGGTATCGTCCGGCCCATTACCGCACAACGGGGGTGTATGGTCTGAAAACAATTTGTCTGGTTGCCGGGCTGATTTGTTTTAACGCGATAGCCAGTGTGGGGCAACAGTTGAAGCAGAAAAATGCCTATGTCTTGTTGCCTGAATATTTTCATCCGGTGCATGCTTTTTTTCTGTCACTGGACAGCAAGGTGTTTAACGATGATTTTGTTGAAAGCTGGAATGCTTTTAAGGGGTTAAATACGCCAGTTAGCGATCAGCACAGGTTCGATTCAATATCCGCATCGATTGGTCAGGCTCCTCGGTATAACGTGATCTCGATTGTGCTGGAGTCGGTGCGAGCGTCACAAGTCGGTGTGTACGGCTCTGTAGACGACTTAACCCCAAATCTGGATCGTATTGCCCGCGAAAATAGTTACAGCAAAAACTTTTATGCCAATTCGAACCTGACAATCAAGAGTGAAACCTCGATTTTTTGTGGCGTTTTTGACCATGGCGCAAAAATTTCCATTGCTGAATACCGGGAAGAAAAATTACTCGATTGTCTCCCTGAAGTGCTGGCGAATAATGGCTACAAAACCTTTTATTTTCACGGCAACAGCGGCCGTTTCTACAACCGTGAAAATTACATGCCATTGCTAGGTTTTCAGCACAACTATTTTCACAAGGATCAGCCTGACGCTGGAAAGGACGGAAAAACCTATGTTGGTTGGGGAGTCTCAGATGAGGATATGTATGAGCTCATGCTGGCCAGCTTGAGCCAAAGTGGTGAAAAGCCGTTTTATGCAAATCTGATGACGTTGACCAGTCATTACCCGTTCAAAGCAAAGCTGCCCATCGATGATGTGCCTTTCAAGCCTATGCAGGATAAGCGGATTCTTTCCAGTACAGCGGTATATAACAATTATCGCAACGCGGTGGCCTATGCAGATTATGCTTTGGGGAAGTTCTGGAGAGCCTTCGAAAAATCACCTTATTATAAAAATACCATAGTGCTCATCACCGCCGATCACGGTATTTGGAATTTCCCGGAAGATGTGGCCGATGAGCGTGTAAAAAACGAGCTTTTCTTTCGTATGCCCTTGGTGATCTATCATCCGGATGTGGAACAGCCGACCGTTATCGAGGCCCCAGCCAGCCATATTGACATAATGCCAACATTGCTGGACCTGTTGTCTGTGCCGAGAGTCCATTTACCACTGGTAGGCAAAAATATTTTCTCTGAGGTGCAACGGGCTTGGGCTGTATACGTTAAGGGTAGCGAATTGTTTCTGCGTGACGGGAACAGTGTATGTTACAGACAGAATACATCTTGTAGCGGAGTGCAGCAGACCTGTTTTTCTAGCCTTGATCTGGGAGATGCTGGGGTATCTGCAGTATGCAGTGAGCTGAATGGCGATGTTTTACAGGGAGGACGTTTCGCAATGCCCACCGAAACTGCTGATCACTGGTACGCTGACAGTTATGAGATGATTTCCTACGAAAACCACCGGATCTTTGTCGAACCGAAAAAGTTGCTGATGTCGCAGCCAAAACATCTGCAAAATATCGAACTTTGATGGGTAGCCTGAAAGGCGGGAGCTCAAATTCGTATCGCTGTCGCTTGAGCATTAATCGTGGCACTGAGAAAGATCATCATTAACAGTGGATAGGCGTGATAGAAAATACCATCCACCAGTGAAAATGCCATCCCCCCGATAAAGCTCACCGCAATAACTTGCATGAGTTGATCGTCGCTGTTTTTTAACAGGTGAACGGCGTTAATTACGGTTTTGGTGATAAAAAAGATAAATACCACCAGGCCCAGTAACCCAAACTCCATAAAGCATTGCACGAAGGCATTATGGGGCTGGATGATCAATCGATATAGGCCCCATCTGCCAAAGGCGTCGGGGCCGAGCCCTGTCAGGATAGCTATGACGCCTTCGTTCCATACTACGCTGATAGCCTCGTACCAAATCAAAATTCTGCCCGAAGAGAACCTGTCGAGATCGTACTCCGTTGAATAGCCTAGCGTGTTAGCAAGAATAGCATCCCTGTTCGTTAGCAAAATAATGATGAGTGATACAACGGAGAGGCTCAACAGGCGGAACATGAGCTGTTTGCGATTGGTAGCTGACAGAAAGAACCACAGGAAGGCCAAAGAAACAAGCACGCCCAGCACCGAGCCACGGCCTCCTGACCATGCTGTCAGGAAGACGAGAACAAAAAGCATGGCAGTCTGTTCAGTCCGGTATTTGTTGGAAATAATGCACAGTGTCGCGATAAGGACTCCAAAAAATATTTCGTAATTAAGGTGGCGTAAATGTCGGAAAACAGGGGGATGAGCTTTGAGGCTATAGATCATTTCCGGCTCAGCAAAAAAATAAATAAATAAGATAAAAAATATGCCAACAGAAAAAATAACTAACTGTTTTGTCCGGATGAATGTCGACAAAAATAAAGGATCTCTCTGGGCTACAGCTAATAGAATCAGATACAAGACGATTGATGACAGGTACACCCAAGATCTGTAGAGGCCCTGAAAAGGAATGTACTGATAGAGCCAGCCGCCAAATATCATCAGTAAAACAAGCAGATACCCCCACATGCCCCTGTTAATTTTTTTATTGGACAGCTCTTTGTAGAGTTGGTGTTTAATAAATAAAAATACGCACAGAGCAAGCTGCAGATAAGCAGCTGTGTTGTTGACGTAGTAAGAGTAATTGTGAACAGATACCAAAATTGGTACCAGGAACAAAGTCAGCAGCAATCCGATCAGGAGATTGTTCATTGTCATTATGCGCACTATTTAACCTCTCGTGTTCACATTGTGCAGTCGTCTATTATTTTCTCTGGAAAATATAGAAACAGACCACCATTATATTAATGGCAAGTGGTAGCTTTGACGAAATTGTTCGTTTGTTGATTACCCCAACGAATGAATCACGTAGTTCATATAACGCTTGACCTGTATGCCGATGCCCGGTTTTTTTGCAGGCGGTAATGACGGCTGTCGGTTTACCGGGTGAGTTTTTCTCGCCAGCCGCTGGGGTGCGCGGTGGTAGTGTTCGGTCAGCAGGCTGGAAAGCACGGTGTATCTTTCATCGGCTGTAAAGATCAGGCTCATCGGTGCGTTGTGGTGATACTGCTCCGAGTAGGTTTCGCCGGTGTGGCTGTTGAAGGCCAGGGCGGGGTGGAAGTGCCACAGTCCGGCGGGGATGTCGTCCCAGCGGTCGTCCCATGCCCAGGGTGGTTTGGGGCGTGACCAGGCGCGCTTTTCGAAGTCGTTGGCGGCGAAGAATTTGCCGATCTGAATCTCCCTGCCGGTGGGATCTGTGCCCAGCAGGATGGTATCTTCGAACAGGGTGGTGGCGTTGTTGCCTGAGTCTGTGTGGATTTTAGCCAGGCGGTACCAAGGTTTCAGGCTGGCGAGTTGGTAGCCGATATTGTATTCGGTTTGGTCGTTGATGCCGGGGGCAATCAGCTTGTCCGGGTCGCTGGCGAGTCGCAGGATTTTGCTGTTGCTGGCCAGTTCGTCAAAATCTGCCGGGTTGGCGCAGCGCACGCCGTGCCCCATGCTCTGGACGAACAGGACGATGTGGGTACCGCCCTCGAACAGGCTGCGGGTCTGGATGGGTTCGGTGCCCTGGGATTCACCGGTGCGGTTGCACAGGAAAAAACGGTTGTGGAACCAGGTTTCCACCAGGGTGACCTGCATGCTGGCTTTGTCGATGCGCAATTGAATGCCTTCGTTGTCGCCGTCGTGAAAAGTGGCGTCGGAGATGGCTTCCCGCACGGGCAAATCATAATCCTTGACGTGATAGAGCATGTAAGTGAGGTAGTAGGCGTCGCGGGTTTCGGCGATGACTTCGCCGTGGACCACTGGTGGCACTGTGCCAAGGCTCAGGGCATTGCTTACGTTGTTGCGCGGGTCTGTGTCGCCGTCGAAGAAGATGTCGGTGGGAATGTCCCACAGTGGTTCGTGCCCCATTTTGTGAAGGATGGTGGGACTGTAGCTTGCCAGTAGCTGGTCATAAAACTGTTCGCGCGGCAGTGTCGGGTCCGGCGGTGGGGATGCCTTGTCCACATACCCGGGCAGTGTGATTTGCAGGTCTGAGGGCCATTCCTCCAGTGCCCTGCCGGGCCAGTGGTGAGTGGGGCTGTAGCTGGTCGATGAGAGTGGTTGCTGTGTATCTTCGTCGTCATCCATCGGTTGTGCCATCAGCTGGGTGTTGATGACGATCAGTAT
>DDNV01000100.1:18887-19637 GCA_002341315.1 Cellvibrionales bacterium UBA2511 | reverse complement strand
CAGTATTTCAAGCAACAGCAGGATAGACAGCGGCAGGCCGATCAGGCCGTAAAGCAGCAGGCCGAGAGCCGTGTTGACGCGTGACTGCCCCCGGTTGCCACGCAACCATATGGGGAGCCACAGGCAGGCCCGATAAATGGTGATGGGGAACAGCACCACATCCTTGCAGGTTTTTCTTAGCATCAATGATTATTAAAAATAGTTATTATTTTTAGGGGTCGGTCGAGTCGGCGCCTGGGCGGGTTATCTGTGCCAAGTGTAATCCGGCAAAAGCCGTCTGGATAGATAGCAGAGCGGAGTTTTGTGGTTTTTTAAACGGTGCCCGGGATAAGTGACCGGGTGTCAGGTTGCCGGGGAGGTGTGCCGCCTGAAAACCGGCAGGTGGTCTGCCTCCAGACGGATACCGAGCATTTCACCAATTTCGTGTTGGTGATGGCTCTGCACCAGACAGAGCACTTTCTGACCGCTCTCGAGGCGCAGGGTGTAGAGGTATACGGCGCCGCGAAAGGCCCTGGCGACGATTTCAGCTTGCAGGTGGCTGTCTTCAACGTGAATGACGTCGTCGGGACGCAACAACAGGTCGACTATTTTGGCAGGTGAGGTGGCTTCGCCGGGTTCCAGGTCACCGGTGACGATCCCCAGTTCGGTGCGCACCTGTTTGTCGTTGATGATCATGCCCGGTAGCAGTACACCCTGGCCGATAAAGTCGGCGACAAAGCGGTCGGCGGGCCGGTGGTAAAGGTCAAATCC
>DDNV01000100.1:18448-18636 GCA_002341315.1 Cellvibrionales bacterium UBA2511 | reverse complement strand
AAGGCTTCGTTCTGGTCGTGGGTCACCAGAATGGCAGTGATGCCATCTTTGCGCAGCAGTTGGCGCACGTCGCGGGCCAGTTGTTCCCGCAGCTCCGAGTCCATACTGGAAAAAGGTTCGTCAAGCATCAGGATATCCGGGCGCGGCGCCATGGCGCGCGCCAGTGCGATGCGCTGTTGCTGGCCGCC
>DDNV01000100.1:10503-18313 GCA_002341315.1 Cellvibrionales bacterium UBA2511 | reverse complement strand
TGCTGGCCGCCGGAAAGCTGGTGGGGATAGTGGTTGCGGGTATCCTGCATCTCCACCAGCTTGAGCAGTTCGTCGACCCGCTGCCGGCGCTGTCCGCGTGGAATTTTGCGCAGGCCGAAGGCGATGTTCTGGGCCACGGTGAGGTGGGGAAACAGGGCGAAGTCCTGAAATACCATGCCGATATGGCGCTGTTCCGGCGGTAGGGTTCTGTCGGAGCTGGAGACGGTGCGGCCGCGCAGTTCGATCTGCCCGGTGGCAATCGGTTCGAAACCGGCGATGGCTCTCAGCAAGGAGGTTTTGCCGCAGCCGGATGGCCCGACCAGACAGGCGATTTCACCCGCTTCCAGCGAGAAGGAAATATGTTGCAGGATACTTGTTCCGGCGTAGTTAATTTGCAGGTCCGTGACGGTGAGTTGCGATGTCATGTCATGGGGTATCCCTGGTGACGGCCACCCGGCGGGTCCGGGTAATAGTCCAACTGATCAAGATGACCGGCAGTATACCAGCTGCAACGATGGCCAGGGCAGCGGGTGCGGCTTCGGCGAGGCGTTCATCCGATGCCAGTTCGTAGGCGCGCACGGCGAGGGTGTTGAAGTTGAAGGGTCTCAAAATCAGGGTGGCCGGGAGTTCTTTCAGCACATCGACAAACACCAGCAGCAGGGCGGTGAGCAGGGAGCCTTTCAGCATCGGCACATGCACCTGTCTGAGGATTTGCAGGGGGCCGTAACCGAAGGAGCGACCGGCTTCGTCCATGGACGGGGTGATTTTGCTCAGGCCGCTGTCTACGGTTTGCAGTGACACGCCGAGAAAGCGGGTCAGGTAGGCAAATATCACGGCCACCACGGTGCCGCTGAGCATTAGCCCGGTGGAGATATCGAAATTGCTGCGCGCCCAGCCGTCGATGCTGTTGTCGATAAAGGAAAAAGGGATCATCACGCCCACCGCAATCACCGGGCCGGGCACCGCGTAGCCCATGCCTGCCAGTCGGACGGCGCCCTGCAAAACCTTGCCCGGAAACAGTCGCTGGCTGTAGGCCAGCAGTAAAGCCAGCAGCAGAGCCAGCACAGCGGCGTAGCTGGCCAGCTCGAGACTGTTTGTCACCAGTCCCATGAACCGTGCGTCGAGGACCTGGTCGGCAACGCTGACCGTCCAACTCAGCAATTGAGTGGCGGGCAGCAGAAATCCCAATGCGACGATGCCGAAGCAGAAGCCAGTTGCCGCCACGGCCCGCATGCCCCGCAGTGAATAGCGGTGGATATCCTGATGGCGGCGGCTGGTGTGGTGGTAACGGGCGCGGCGTCGGGAGTAGCGCTCCACTAGAATCAGAATCATCACGAAACACATCAGCCCGGCGGCCAGTTGGGCCGCTGCTGCGGCGCTGCCGATGCCGAACCAGGTGCGGAAGATGCCGGTGGTAAAGGTGGATACCCCGAAATACTGCACGGTGCCAAAATCCGCGAGGGTTTCCATCAATGCCAGCGACAGCCCGGCGATTATCGCTGGTCGGGCCAATGGCAGGGCGACGAACAGGAAGGTGCGCCATGGCCCGTTGCCCAGGGTGCGGCTGGCATCCAGCACACAGATGGACTGATTGAGAAAAGCGGCGCGGCTGAGCAGGTAAACATAGGGGTAGAGCACCAGCGTCAGCATGATGGCGGCCCCTTCGATGGAGCGGAGATCGGGGAAATAATAATCCCCGAAGCCCCAGCCGGTCAGTTCCCGCAGGGTGGTTTGTACCGGCCCCGAGAAGTCCAGCATGCCGGTATAGGTGTAGGCGATAATGTAGGCGGGCATGGCCATGGGCAGCAACAGGGCCCATTCAAACAGGCCCCGGCCGGGAAACTGGCACATGCTGGTAAGCCAGCCGGTGCTCACTCCGATCAGCAGGGTACCGATGGCGACGCCAAGCATCAGCAGCAGTGAGTTCACAATGTAGTCCGGCAGTACCGTGGCGGCCAGATGGCTCCAGATTTCCCCGGTGGGCACAAACACGTAGCTCACCACGACAATCACCGGCAGCGCCAGCAACAGTGCCAGAAGCACTGCACCGGTACTGATCAGTGTCTGTTGTTGTCGTGGAGAATCTGGCATGGAGGGGGCTTGGCGGGCTAGCGCCAGCCAGCCCGATCCATCAGGCGCAGTGCCTCGCCGTTGCCGGCTCCAAGCTTATACAGTTCCACCGGGTCCGCCTTGAAGGTGCCCCAGCTGCCCAGTACCGGACCGATCTCGATATCGTCGCGGATGGGGTATTCGCCATTTTCATGTGCATACCAGGATTGCGCCGCATCAGTGCTTAAAAATTCCAGCAGGGCAATGGCGTTGTCGCGGTTGGGTGCCGAGGCGGTGACGGCAGCACCGGAGATATTGACGTGAGCGCCACGACCATCCTGGTTGGGCCAGAACACGGCCATTTTCTCGGCGGCAGCCCGCTGTTCTTCGTCACCGCTGGTGAGCATGCCCGCCAGATAATAGGTGTTGGCGATGGCCAGATCGCACTGGCCGGCCGCCGCTGCCTTGATCTGATCGCGGTCGCCACCTCTGGGTGGCATGGCGAAATTGGCCACCAGCCCCTTGGCCCATTCTTCGGTGGCCTCCAGACCATTGGCGGCGATCAGTGAGGCCACCATGGACTGGTTGTAAACATTGTTGGAAGAGCGAATACAGATTTTGCCTCTCCATTTAGGGTCGCTGAGGTCTTCGTAGCTGCTCAGTTCGGCTGGGTCCACTTTGTCCTTGACGTAAAGGATGGGCCGCGCACGCAGGGACAGGCCAAACCAGTGATTGCTGTCATCGCGATACATGACGGGGATGTTTTCCTCCAGTGTGGTCGATTCCACCGATTGGGTCAGGTTGGCCTCTTTGGCCCGGTACAGGCGGCCTACATCGGTGGTGAGTAGAATATCTGCGGGGGAGTTGCGGCCTTCACTCTTCAGGCGTTGAATCAGACCGTCGGCGTCGCCGGTGACCAGGTTGACCTCGATGCCAGTCTGCTCGGTAAAAGTGTCCAGCAATGGTTTGATCAGTGCTTCGATCCGTGCGGAATACAAGTTGACTTCAGCGGCTGAGGCGGCTGCCGTGGAGCAGGCCAAAAGCAGGCCCAGAATACAGTGTGGAAAACGCCTACTGATTTGCATAACACCCTCTCCGGTAACAATAACTATTAATGGTAATGAGATTTATTATTAAATGAAACAGTCGCTTTGAGAAATATGTAACAGATCGTTGCGCTGGATCAAGCCATCATCTCTCATTGCAACGGGTGTCATCGATTTGAAATAAACGGTGGGAAGCGGCCCTTGACCTTCCTATAATGGCCGGTGTCTAGGGGGCAGAGCAGCGCAGGTTTGCCCTGATCGTAGATGTTGGCTGAAGGTGAGATAAAAATAACCATGTTGCTTGGCATGTTATTCGGGCGAATTCGCCGTCAATGGTTGCCGACTGGAGCTGGTCAGGTTCCCGGGTGTTCGCGGTGATAAAGAGCGAGGGATGGATTGTTCTGGCGGTATTTGTGCTGATGCTGTCACTCGGCCTGATTTATTTTCTGCGAGGGTTGGCTCGTGGAGGTTTCAAGCGCTATGAGCGAGTGGATCGCCAGGGTGGCAGCGCGCTGCTCGGCAAAGGGGTGATGAATTTTGCCGTTTGGTGTGTCGAGCCGCTGGTGAAACTGTTACAGCGCTGTTCGGTAACCCCTAATCAGGTCACGTTCGTGTCTTTGCTGCTCGGCCTGCTTGCCGCGGCTTCGATTGCGCAGGGACATTTTGGCTACGGTTTCTGCCTGGCCCTGTTGTCCGGTATCAGCGATGTACTGGACGGTATGCTGGCGCGGTTGCAGGCCACAGCGGATCGCGGTGGTGTGGTGCTCGATTCGACTATTGATCGCTATGTGGATTTTATGCTGCTGGCGGGGTGTGCACTGTTTTTCCGCCATCAGACCTGGGCTCTGCTGGCCTGCCTGTTGGCCATTCACGGTTCATTCATGATCAGTTACACCACGGCCAAGGCTGAGGCCATGACGTTGACCGTCCCCCGGGGTGTCATGAAGCGCACGGAGCGCTACGTGTATCTGTTGCTGGGATTGGCGGCCTCGGCATTCTGGCCGCAGGGCCTGCCGTTGTTGCTGGTGATCTGGGTCCTGGCCGTACTGGGTAATGTCTCTGCAGCGCTGCGGTTCAGAGCGCTGTACCTGTCGGCACGGGCGGGCTGACGGGATGTTTTTTCGGGCGCAGACATCGGCTGTGGTGGCCACAGCTATCGATTTTCTGGTGATGATGCTGTGTTTTCAGGTGTTGGGCCTGCCGCTGGCGTTTGCTGTGGCGGCTGGGCCGATTAGTGGTGGGCTGGTAAACTTTTTTCTCAACCGCCGCTGGAGTTTCAATGCCCATCGGGAGGGTATTGGCTGGCAGATCTACAGCTATATGCTGGTTTGTCTGATTGCCGCCGCGGCCAATGTGGTTGGGGTGTTGGCGCTGGTGGCCTATTTTGCACTGGATTATTTGGTGGCGAGGATATTGGTGGCGATTGTAGTGGCGTTGGCTATTAATTATCCCCTGCACCGGCGAGTGGTATTTGTGACCTCTGGCAGGTTTGTCAGTGACGAATAGTGTGTGCTGTTTTTATGTTTAAGGAGCCGAAGTGGAAAGAAAGAAAATAAGAATAGCTGTGGTGGGTGTGGGCAACTGTGCCAGCTCGCTGATACAGGGGATTTACCACTACCGTTTGCGGGGAGTGCAGGATTCAATCGGTTTGCTGAATTACGAGCTGGGCGGTTACCGGCCAGAAGATATTGAGGTGGTGGCGGCTTTTGATATCGATAAGCGAAAAGTGGGCCGTGATGTCAACGAGGCGATTTTTTCACTGCCCAACTGCACCACGGTGTTTTGTCCGGATGTGCCGCCCTGCGGTGTAACGGTTTCGATGGGCAATGTGCTGGATGGCTATTCCGGGCACATGGCGGGTTACGGCGATGACCGCACTTTCCTGCCCGGGTCCGAGTCCCAGCCGAGTCTGGCCGATGTGGTGGTGCAACTAAAAAGCGCAGCTGTGGATGTGGTGATGAATTACCTGCCGGTGGGCTCCCAGAAGGCCACGGAATTTTACGCGGAGTGCGCCCTGGAGGCAGGTTGCGCCTTTGTTAACAATATCCCGGTATTCATTGCCAGCAACCCCGATTGGGCCGCCCGCTTCAAGGCAAAGCACTTGCCGATTATTGGCGATGATATCAAGGCCCAGTTGGGGGCGACGATTCTTCACCGCACGCTGGGTAACCTGTTCAAAAACCGTGGTGTGAAACTGGAGCGAACCTACCAGCTGAATACCGGTGGCAACACGGATTTTCTGAATATGCTGAACCGGGACCGTCTGGCCTCCAAAAAAGAGTCCAAGACTGAAGCGGTGCAGAGCGCCATTCCCCAGCGGCTGGCCGATGAGAATATTCACGTGGGGCCGAGTGATTATGTGCCCTGGCAGAATGACAACAAGGTCTGCTTTATCCGTATGGAGGGCAAATTGTTTGGTGATGTGCCGATGAATATTGAGCTGCGGCTGTCGGTGGAGGATTCGCCAAATTCTGCCGGAGTCGCCATCGATACCCTTCGCTGTGCGAAGCTGGCGCTGGAGCGCGGCATCAGTGGGGCTGTGGACATTCCCTCGGCTTTCTTCTGCAAGCATCCGCCGCGCCAGATTCCGGACGATGAGTCCTATGCTGCGCTGATGGCAGAGTGGGTTTAGTCCGGCAGGTTTTTCAGCTGTATCCGCATCGACAGGTCAATGGCCCGGCAGTGCTTCGTCAGGCTGCCGGATGACAGGTAATCGATTCCCTCGATAGCTTTCGCAGCGAGGTTGTCCACTTCCAGGTTGCCGGACACTTCCAGCCTGGCGATCCCGCGGTTTATGGCGATGGCTTCGCAGATCTGTTTTTCATCGAAATTGTCCAGCATGATAATGTCGGCTCCGGCCTGCAGTGCCTGCTGAAACTCTTCCAGACTCTCTACTTCCACCTCGACGGGTTTGTCGGGGGCGATCTCCCGTGCCTTGGTGACTGCGGCGACGATACCGCCACAGGCGGCAATGTGGTTTTCCTTGATCAGAAAGGCGTCGTATAGACCGATGCGGTGATTGTGGCAGCCGCCTACGGTCACCGCATATTTTTGCGCCAGACGCAGGCCGGGGATGGTTTTTCGGGTATCAAGGATCTGAATGGTCGTCCCTTTTACCAGTGTCGCAAATTGCCGCGCAATGGTGGCGGTACCGGAGAGGGTCTGCAGAAAGTTAAGTGCGGTGCGCTCACCGGTCAGCAAACTGCGCGCGGGCCCGGAGAGGGTCAGGAGAATATCCCCCGGTTTCACCTCGTCGCCGTCGCGAACCCGCCATTCGATCCTGACGGCGGGGTCCAGCTGGGCGAACACTTCATCCACCCAGGCTGTTCCGCATACCACCGCCTGTTCGCGGGTAATGACGATGGCTTCGGCAGTGTTTTCTTCTGGAATCAGGAGGGCGGTAATATCCCCTTCGCCGATATCTTCTGCGAGGGCTTGCTTGACGGTGGCGGAGATATGGCTTTCAGGCAAATTCTTTGACATAGGGTATCCAGCTGCGATCCGGGCATATTACAGCAGTCATTTATGGGGGAACAGACTCGGGCTGAATAAGTTGCGGCAGTTATTGGTGGCGACAAGTGTGACCTGCTTCTCGGTTTTGGACAAAGTCAGGATCGTCTGGCCCGTTTTGGGAACTGGTTGGCGTTTCACTTATCCCTGGTGCTGATTATGGAACCTATAATCCGAGTCAATAGCTGACCATCTTCGTCCAATACGATTTATCTCCGAGCAGGCCACACAATGATGAACGAACGTTTGAAATTAGTTGAGGCTGAAAAAATGAAGGCCCGAGGCTTCGAAATGCCTGAGTCGCTTCGCCAGTTGAGAGATCACGCAAAAGTCGTTTTGGATCAGCGGTTGGCAGAAGTTTTTGATCATGTGGATGATACGTTTTTCGATCTTGCCGATCGGGCGGCAAGTAACGGTGAACAGGCAACGTACTTCGATGCCATGCGGTTGATTCGTCTGCAGCGAAAATCCATTGAGCATAAATTTTCACAGGCCATCGACAATTCATTTCAACGACTTGGCAACCGGGGTTATCGGGGGGCCAGCCAGAGGGCTGTCGCAACGGAGAGCCCGGCGGGCCTCACACTGGTAGAAAACGAAGATCTCGAAGAAATGATAGCCATGGATAGCATGGTTTCCAAAGTTGCGAAGCGCCATAAATACGATCTCAAGTTGCTGGTGATGCGTATCAATTCCATTGTGCCCAGTGACGTCACCGCAATTAACAACCCTCTTGGGCCGGAAATTATCTGTGAGTCACTGCGGCAGACGTTGTTGGAGCTGGAAATAGACATTCGCTCAAAACTGGTGCTGCTTAAACTGATTGACCGGCATGTCATGGATGCTGTTGGGCCTCTATTGATTGAAGGTAACCGGCTGCTCCGTAAGTTTGGTGTCTTGCCTGAGCTGGAAAAGCAGCAGGCAAAAAAAGCGATCAATTCCAGTCAATCTGCTAAGGCTGGTGGTACGGCAAAAAAACCGGATTATCATGAGGGGAATCCCGCCTTTGCAAAACAACATGGCGCTGAGAGAGCCGGGGGCCACAGCCAGCTTATTTCTCAATTACAGGAATTTCTGGGGCAGCCGGATTATGGTTACACTTCTGGGTCTGGCGCATCAATCAGCCAGGATCAGCTGGTTTCTCTGGTTTCCGGTCTGCAGCGCGAGTGGGGCGAGAGCAACCACAGCGAAGGTGGGCTGCTCGT
>DDNV01000100.1:4329-10408 GCA_002341315.1 Cellvibrionales bacterium UBA2511 | reverse complement strand
AAGGTGGGCTGCTCGGTCTGATTGAGGAGCGACTCCAGCAGCAGGGTGGTCCGGGTCTGGGGCGTCAGGACTACAGTGTGGTTAGCCTGCTGGATCAGCTGTTCTCGAGAATGCGCAGTGAAAACCATATTTCGGGCGGATTTTCCCGTGAGTTGCGGAAGCTCGAATTACCCCTTTTGCGAATTGTGCTTCAGGACCCCAGTTTCTTTGATAAGGAGAAACACCCTGCAAGAAGGTTGATCAATGAAATAACACAGGTTGCCATAGGGTTCCCCGAGGATGTGGATATCAACAGCGACCCTGTGGGTAGAGCCATCTCCGAAATCGCTCAAAAACTTTCGGCAGAAGAAACCATGGGTACGGAGGCCCTTAAACAGTTGCTGCTCGACTTTATTCAGCTGACAGAAAAGGAGCGTCGCAAGGCCCTCATGATGGAGCAGCGGGTTATAGAGAAAGCTGCAGCCTCCGAAAAGGTCAACCAGGCACACCAGTTGGTCGACAAGACCCTGAATGAGCGCATGCAGGGCAAGTCTTTCCCTCGACTGTTGGTACATTTTGCCGAGAAAGCCTGGTGTCGGGTCATGTTCATGGCCTGCCTGAAGGCTGAAGAGTCGCCCGAGCAGTGGACAACCGCGGTTGAAATCCTGGACCGGGTGCTGGCGCATGCAGATGACGGCGAGGTGAGTGATGACGACGTCAAGTCGCTATTGGCAGCCATTCAGGAGCACCTCGAAGATATCGCTTATGAGTCCTACGATCTGGGACGGCTGATAATCAGGCTCGAGGAATACTTTCACCGCAATAAAGCTGAAAACGAGAAACCCGAGGAAAGTGTTGGCCGGGCAGAACCGACCGCTCAGGATTTGCCCGCCAGCCAGGCGAAAGAGGTCGCAGAGCCGAAAGTTCAGACAATTGTTGTTTCCAATAAACCACATGAAACAGTGGTTATCAGGAAAATTAAAACGGACATGCCCGGCCATCGCAAACTGGAAGAGGACGCTGTCACCGAGAGTGACGAGGCGGTAAACCCTGATGAAGAGTCTCTGAAGGCACTCAATTCTCTCTGCCGCGGCGCCTGGGTTGATTTTCTGGATCAAACTTCTTCGAACAAGCGCTGCAAGGTGGCTGGGGTTATATCCCCCCCCGGCATCTATATTTTTGTAAACCGCCAGGGTACCAAGGTTGCCGAGATGAACCGCAACCGGACTGCCATCAGCATACAGAACAAAAATCTGGTTGTGTTGGATAACTCACACTTGTTTGACAATACCCTGGAGCGTGTCATAAAAGATATTCGAACCAGCCGTCAGGCCCATTAAGGCCCGCCCGTACACACTTTTCTGATGCCCTCTTCTGCGGCATATGAACAGTCGGTGATATAGCCGGTCTGACTGGTGGCTTGACACCGTTGTTGTTCCCTGTTGTTAAGCTATTCTTCCAGGACAACCTGGGACTCAGGTGTGCAGGTAAGTTATGATCAGCAACTGGTTGTTCTGGAATAGAGGGCGGAAGTGACAGATGTAGATAAGCTATCAGTAGCTTTATTTCGGCTGCCTCGGCCATTACTGACACTCAAGGGGCGTATCCATACGTTCCTCGCCTCCCGTCTGAATAATATGTTCGACCAGGTGGATGACACCTTTTTCGATCTCGCCGATCGTGCAGACAATAACCGCCAGCAAACCATGTATTTTGATGCGATGCGTCTGATCCGGATGGAACGAAAAAATATCGAGCACAATTTTTTTGGTGTGCTCACCCAGAGCTTTCAGCAGTTGGGCCAATACCAGGGTCCTGAGTTACCCAGTCAGGAGCCCGAAGGGCTGGAAGTGGTTGAGAACGAACAGCTCGAAGAAATTATCGCACTGGATACCATGGTGTTTCGGGTATCAGAACTCTGCAAGCCTGAACTCGAAGCCCTCAATACCCGTCTCAGCTCAATGGTCCCGGCCTCGGTGACCCTGAAAAATAATCCGGTTGGGCCCGAAGTCATCTGTGAATCCTTTAATGAGGCTGTGGCCCACCTCGAGCTCAAGCTGCCGGTTAAACTGGTGCTGTTCAAGTTGTTTGATCGCCAGGTAATGGTGTCGTTGAAGGACTTCCTGGTGGAGGGCAACAAGCGTCTCCGCGATATGGGGGTGTTGCCCGATCTTGAGCAGTTACGTAAGGCCCGGGCTGAGCCGCGTCAGCAGGAAAAACCCCCGGCGCCACCGCCGGAGCAGGCATCTGCGGCTGGCGCTGCACATTCTTCCTCTACCGCTTCCCCCGCCTCTGCCTCTGAAGAGGCCGCTGGTCGGCCCGACCCGGATAGTCGCGCTAGCGACAGTCGCCGTGAGGCCGGTGCCGGTCAGGCGAAGAAACGCAGACAGGATGATGGTCAGCGCTATGGTCAGTTGCTTTCCCAACTGAAAAATCTGTTGCACTGGGGTTCGTCGGACGTGTCGGGCTCTGATACCGACATGCACCAGTGCATTGAAGGAGACGAGCTTGTCTCCATGGTGGGTAATTTGCAGCAGGACTGGTCCAATGCGGTCAGTGCAGAAGCTGATGATAGCGAGGGGCTTTTGCAGCTTATTGATGGTCATCTCGAACGGCAGGGGGAAGCTCGACTCGATGGGACTGAACGAGGGCTCGTTGATTTGCTCGACAGACTGTTTGTCAGGGTCAATCACCAGACGATTGCCTGTGCCCAGTTGGCGGCGGAACTGCGCAAGCTGGAGTTACCTATTCTCCAGCTCGCCCTCAAGGACAACACATTTTTTGATCGGGAAAAGCATCCGGCCAGACGGCTGTTAAACGAAATTGCCGAAGCGTCCATCGGTTACACGGAAAAAGTCGATGTTGACGAAGACCCCGTTGCGCGGGCGATTTCCGGTGTGGCCGATGAGCTGGCCGGACAGCCTCCCGGCGATCATGCGGCGCTGACGCAGTTGTTGCTGAATTTCATTGATCTGGTAGAAAAGGAGCGACGTCGCGTTGCCGTGCTTGAGCAGCGGCTGATGGAGGAGGCGACTGCCACGGAAAAGGTCAATCTCGCCCATCAGGCTGTGGTGAGGGTACTGGTGGAACGCGTAAAGGGCAAAACCCTGCCGCGTTTTGTGGTCAGTTTTGCCGAGGACGCCTGGTGCAAGGTGTTGTTTCTGAATCACTTGCGGTCCGGTCGGGATTCTGAAGAATGGCATGGCAGTATTCGAGTGTTGGACCGTTTGCTTGAACTGGTGGCCCAGGGGCAGACGGATGCCGGGGTTGTCGCACCGGTACTGACAACCATCAAGGAAAGCCTGGAAAATGTTTCTTACGACGCCTATGACATGGGCCGTTTGCTGGGGGCGATGGAGCAATATTTTCGTGGTGAGCTCAGCAGTGAGGAGAGCCTGCGTCAGGGGGTGTCTGCCAGTCCACTCCAGTCGGTGCTGGTGGATGCGCTCAGAACCAATATTCCGGGTAATCCCGCCGGGCTGGAGGACGATTCCGTTGGCTCGGTGGATGAGCAATATCTGCGTCGCGCCGATAGCCTCACCAGAGGAGCCTGGGTTGAAATGACCGATGACGGTGCCGACAAGCGGCGTTGTAAGCTGGCGGGTGTCGTATTGCCTTCCGGTAAATTTATTTTTGTGAATCGCCAGGGTGCCAAAGTATCTGAAAAGCACCGCAACCGGGTGGCGATGGATCTGCAAAGTGAGAAGCTGCGTCCACTGGAAAAAACCCAGCTGTTTGATCGTGCCCTGGAAGGTGTGGTCGGTGAGATGTGCCAGTCCAGAACGGTGCATTGAGGCCGTGTCGGTTTTCCTGCGGCAAACAGGGGGCTGCGGTGCCGTCCCCCGCTGATTCTTCAACCCATGGACAACCCCCATCGGCTTGCCTAGTATTCAGGTGATTCTTTGCCGGGAGCATAGACTATTTCTGGTTTTTCTATCGATTCGCAGGGCTGGCTAACAGGTGCGCGGCATGTGCCTTCGCCAAATTTTAATCAGCGGCCGGCAACAGCGGCGCTATCTCTGCTGGTGATCCACAATATCAGCCTGCCGCCCGGTCAGTTCGGCGGTGCGCATATCTGCGATTTTTTTACCAATTGTCTCGATGCCGACGCGCATTCCTATTTTCGCGAAATTGTCGATCTCAGGGTTTCCGCTCATCTGTTGATCAGACGCGATGGTGACGTGGTGCAGTTTGTTTCGTTTCACGATCGCGCCTGGCATGCGGGACAGTCCTGCTTTGACGGGGCGGAAAACTGTAATGACTTTTCATTGGGGATAGAGCTGGAGGGCAGTGATGACAAGCCCTACACAGATCAGCAGTACCGCTGTCTGGCGGCGCTGGTTGGGGTTTTGCTGGCGCACTACCCCGGTCTGTCAAAACAGCGTATTGTCGGTCACAGTGACATAGCTCCCGGGCGCAAGACCGATCCGGGCCCCTGCTTTGACTGGCGGCGATTAAGCACTGCCCTGGAGGCGTGATATGGAATTTATTGTAATTGTGGTGGGGCTTCTACTGTTGCGTCAGCTGGGTTCGTTGGCATCGATCCAGTCCGATGGCTGGTTCCACCGGTTCTGTGATCGGCTTGCCAACTGGCCAAAGCTTCAGTCTGCTCCCCGCGTGCAGCAGGTGATTACTCTGTTGCTGCCGGTAGCTGCCCTAGCGCTAGTGATCGGGTTGCTGGGCAACAGCTGGTTGGGTTTGCCGCAGTTTGTGCTGAGTCTGCTGGTGTTTCTCTATGCGCTCGGACGCGGCAGCCTGGAGCCTGAGGTGGCAGACTATGAGGAAGACCTGGGGCGGGGTGATCATCAGGCAGCTTATCGCGATGTTGCGGTGCTCAGCACCGAGCGACAGGACGATGTGATGAATGCGGAGAGGTCCCGCCAGGCGGCCCTGGAGGTGATCGCCTACCGTTATTTCGAACGTTATTTTGCTGCGATGTTCTGGTTCATCCTGGCGGGCGCTCCCGGTGCACTGTTATACCGGTTGTCGGTGATTCGGCGGGATCGCGCAAGCACAACCGGCGAGTCTGTAGATGCCGGCTGGCTCTGGTTGCTGGAATGGTTGCCAGTCAGGCTGGTGGGTATATCCATGTGCTTTGTGGGTAATTTTTCGGCCTGTCTCAGGCGCTGGCAGCGTTCCTTCTTTTCTTCTGCCGAAAGTGCCGAGGTGTTAGGTGGTTATGCGGAGCACGCTGTGCCCGAGGATGAGGTGGCGCTCAATGCAGCCGGTGAAGAAATGCCGGCCAACCTTCAGGCGTTGTTCACCCGCACCCTGATCTTTGCGCTGTCAATGGTGGCGCTGTTGGTGGTGCTCTGGTGAGGGTAGTTCATTCGTGCCAGCGGAACAGCAGGCCTGCCAGGGTAATGAATACTGCTGTCATGACCACCAGCGCCAGTAGCTGAGGGGCGACCTGTAGTATTCCGGCGCCTTCCAGCATGACGCCCCTGGCGGCCGACACCAGGTGGGTTAACGGCAGCAGTTGGGAGAGTTGCTGTAACCAGTTGGGCGCATCGTCAAGCGAGAACCACAGTTCCGATAGCAACAGCATGGGAAAGCTGATCAGGTTGAGCAGACCGTTGGCCAGCTCTTCGCTGGCGGTGCGGGCGGCCATCAGCAGTGAAATGCTGATGATGGACAGGTTGCCGATGATGGCGATCAGCAATAACAGCAGATAACTGCCGGCCATCATGAAACCGATAAACAGATGGCAGACCAGAAACACAATGACGGTGACGGCAAGCATGATGCCCAGTCGCGACAACCCCTGTGAGATCAGAAATTCCCAAGCCCTGAGAGGGGTAGCCTGAAGCCGCTTCAATACTCCGTTTTTGCGGTAGCGAACGATGACATAGCCAATTCCCCATAGACCACTGAACATCATGTTCATGGCCAGTATTCCCGGGATGACCCAGTCGATGTAGCGAACTTTTTTGCCACTGACTTCCTGTTTCTGCCAGTCCGGTTGCGGTGGCGAGGTTGCTCCGGTCTGTTGCCGGGCGAGCAGCAGTTTTTCCAGTAGTCGGCCTTTGGCTGATTCGGTATTGACCCAGTACCGGGGTGGCTGTTGGGTGGTGAGGAGAATATCCAGTTGATGAAACTG
>DDNV01000100.1:533-4194 GCA_002341315.1 Cellvibrionales bacterium UBA2511 | reverse complement strand
CCCGCCGCAGGGCCTCCTGTGGGTCGGTGTATTCGACCAGGCCGATGGCGGTTTCTTCGCCAAAGGGGTGTGTGTAAGCGCGATCGGACGCAGAGTCGATCAACAGGCCGGCGCGGAATATTTCCTCGTTTTCGGAGGAGAACGCGACCGCCAGTACAATCACGATGAACGGGGTGGCAATGAACGACCAGAACAGGGAGCCTTTGTCCCGGTAGTATTCGCGGTTTCTTGCCATCCACAGGGCCAGTATTCGTCGCATGGGTTTATTCCCTTAAATGGTGGCCGGTGAGTTTGAGGAACAGGTCGTCCAGGGAGGGGTTGCGGACTCGCAGGGAGCGCAGATTGATATTGAGGGCCACCAGCTCGGCGAGGGTTTTTTCGACTTCGGAGGTGGCGATGGCAATACCGTCTTCACGCACCTCAACCCGGCTGCCAAAGCTTGCCAGGTCATCGTCGAGATCTTCCCGGTTGAGGCAGATGTAGCTGTCCTTAAAGTGCTGGCGCAGCAGGGATTGGGGCGACCCCTCGGCGATGATATTGCCCTTGTCCATAATGATCAGCTGATCGCACAATAGCTCGGCTTCTTCCATGTAGTGGGTGGTGAGCAGCACGGTTTTGCCGCGGGCCTTGATGGTTCGTATCAATGACCAGAAATGTCGTCGGGACTGGGGATCGAGTCCGGTGGTGGGTTCGTCCAGAAACAGAATTTCTGGGTCGTTAATCAGTGCCACCGCCAGCAGCAGGCGTTGGCGCTGGCCACCGGACAGGCGGGTGGCATAGGTGTCCAGAAAATCTCCCAGTTGGCACAGCTCGATCAGCGCTTCAATGGGCGTACTATTGGCGTAAAAGCGGGCAAACAGGGCCAGCACTTCGCGGGTTCTGAGATAGTCCATCAGCGAGGTGGATTGAAACTGTATGCCGGTTTCCTCCAGGAAACTGCTGTCCCTGGGCTTGCCCTTGTAGTAGATCTCACCCGAGCTGGGTTTGGTGATGCCTTCCACCATTTCGATGGTGGTGGTTTTCCCCGCGCCATTGGGCCCGAGTAACCCGAAACAGGTCCCTTTGGGAATGGCAAAGGAGATATCATCCACGGCTTTCAGTGAACGAAATGATTTGCTCAGGTTGCGTACTTCTAGGATGGCTGTCATGGCGGCGTAGTGTATAGCATCTGCAGGTTTATCTGTTAGGGTATTGCCCTGTTTGGAGAGGCGTCGTTATGGCATTGAAAGATGGTACGGCAAGCTGGGGTGAAGCGGTGCGGGTCTACTCCAGACCACAGGTCATTGCCATGCTGTTTCTCGGGTTCGCTGCCGGTTTACCCCTGTTGCTGGTGTTCTCGACACTGACCGCCTGGCTCCGGGATCTGGGGATTAGCCGCAGTACGATCGGTTTCTTTGGTTGGGTAGGCATCACCTATTCTATCAAGGTGCTTTGGGCGCCGGTGGTGGATCGTCTCAGGCTACCACTGTTGACCCGGCTGCTGGGTCAGCGGCGCAGCTGGATATTGCTCGGTCAGATGGGTGTGATGCTGGGGCTGGTGGCGATGGTGCTCACCGATCCGACCGTCTCGCTGGTCAGTGTCGCTATCTGTTCGCTGCTGGTGGCTTTTTCAGCCTCCACCCAGGATGTCGCCATTGATGCGTTCCGGATCGAGTCGGCCATTGATGAATACCAGGGTGCCATGTCGGCCATGTACATTTTCGGTTACCGGATCGCCATGCTGGTTGCCGGTGCCGGTGCCTTTTATCTCGCCGACTGGTCGAGCTGGAGTACGGCGTATCTGTGTATGGCGCTGCTGATGCTGGTCGGCGTGGTAACCGTGTTGCTGGTCAGTGAACCACAGCGGGCCGTTCCAGCTGAAACGCGGCAGCTTGAATCCGGTTTGAAGCATCGGCTGCATGCGGATCGACCCGGTTGGTGGTTCAGGCTGGAAAGTTGGTTTCTGGGAGCGGTGGTGGCACCGTTTGTGGAGTTTTTCCGACGCAACGGGACCTGGGCCATTCTGATACTGTCTTTTATTGGCCTTTATCGGCTCAGTGATATCACTATGGGCATCATGGCCAACCCGTTTTATCTCGATCTCGGTTTCAGCAAAACCGATATCGCCAATATTGGCAAACTCTACGGCTTTGTGATGACCCTGGTCGGCTCCTTTCTGGGGGGGCTGCTGGTGGTGCGTTACGGTATTTTCCGGCCCCTTTTTGCCGGTGCGGTGATGGTGGCACTGACCAATCTGCTGTTTGTGAAGCTCGCGCTGGTGGGCGCTGATCTTACCTGGCTGGCGGTAGCCATCAGCGGCGACAATTTAAGTGGCGGTTTTGCCAATGCCGCATTTATCGCCTATTTGTCCAGTATGACCAATCGGGCCTATACGGCGACCCAGTATGCGTTGTTCAGTTCGTTAATGACGTTGCCGGGAAAATTTTTCAGCGGGTTTTCCGGTGTGATTGTCGATGCCAGTAGTTATGAGCTGTTTTTTACCTACGCGGCCCTGATGGGCTTGCCGGCCGTATTGCTGTCGTGGTTTTTGTGGCGACACGCGCTAGTTGCCGGTCAGCCTTTCCAGCCAAACCCGGACAAATCCACTCTGCCCTGAGTGACGGTGACACCCTCGCTTTCAAGTCGTTGCATCTGACGACGGTATGATGGGCTGTTCTCCGGAAAGGCAATTGCGCCATCGGCCCTGAGCACCCTGTGCCAGGGCAGCGTTGACTCTGCGGGAAGCTGGCTGAGAAGTCTGCCCACCTGTCGCGCCCCCCGGGGAAGTTGTGCGAGTGTGGCCACACAACCGTAGCTGGTGACCAATCCTCGGGGAATGGCATTGAGCACACTGTAGATGCGCAGTTGATCTTCGTACGTCATGGCCAATGATAGAAATGTTTTCTCTCTTTCGTCCAGCGATTGCCTTGAATTTGGTGGTGACAGCCCCCATTTCGTTGGCTATGGGTTCAGGAGGATGGCTTTGAGATATCTGTTGCTGCTTTTTATCGTGATGCCGGTGGTCGAAATGTGGTTGCTGATCACGGTCGGGCGACAGATTGGGGCGCTGCCAACCATTGGACTGGTGTTGCTCACCGCTGTTGTGGGGGTGGCTCTGTTGCGGGCACAGGGTTTTGCAACCCTGTTCAGGGCGCGACAGAAAATGGATATCGGAGAGTTGCCGGCCATGGAGATGGCGGAAGCCATCGTGCTGGCTGTGTGTGGAGCATTGCTCCTGACGCCGGGTTTTGCGACCGATGTGCTGGGGTTTGCCGGTTTGATTCCTCCGGTGCGGTTATGGCTGGTCTCCAGGTTTGTGAAAAACCTGGTGGTAGCTCGCTATCAGGCGCCTGGCAGTGATCCTTTCTCCGCCGGTGAGGCTCGCCAAAAAGGCGAGGGCAAGACCCTTGAGGGGGAATTCTGGCGGGACCAGGATAATGAAAAATGAAGGTTGAACGCACGAAATATTTTTTCAGGGCCCTTGAAATACCTTCAGGTGCCTCCACATAGTGCACAGCTCGGTTACATCCGGACTCTGTTCTTATTAATAGGGTAGAACGTTAAAAGTTGGAGAGAAACACAATGAAAATTCGTCCCTTACACGACCGTGTCGTTATTCGTCGCAAGGAAGAAGAAGAAAAAACGGCCGGTGGCATCCTGTTACCTGGCTCCGCCAAGGAAA
>DDNV01000100.1:0-406 GCA_002341315.1 Cellvibrionales bacterium UBA2511 | reverse complement strand
GTCGCCGTAGGTAGTGGGCGAGTACTGGATAACGGTGAAGTTCGCCCGGTCGACGTCAAGGTTGGTGATCAGGTGGTATTCGGTAAATATGCCGGCAGCGACACCATTGAAATTGATGGTCAGGAACTGGTTATTCTGTCCGAAAGCGACATCAAGGCCGTTATCACTGGATGATGCCTTGTTGCTCAGTAAATCTCATTAGCACGATTTTTTAAGGAAGGTTAATTATGTCAGTCAAAGACGTAAAGTTTGGAGATGATGCACGCCACCCGATGCTAGCAGGTATCAATATTCTGGCGGACGCCGTCAAGGTTACCCTGGGACCAAAGGGCCGCAATGTGGTTCTGGAGAAATCTTTTGGTGCGCCCACCGTCACTAAAGATGGTGTTTCTGTGGCCAAGGAAAT
>DDNV01000066.1:484-5055 GCA_002341315.1 Cellvibrionales bacterium UBA2511 | reverse complement strand
TATGACCATCGGACCCTGATACATGCGTGAAATCGTCCTCGATACTGAAACCACTGGCCTTCCTGACGAAAACGGCCTGCCGGATATCGTGACACTTGGCCTCACCGTGGTGAGGAACCGTGAGATAGCGGAATCTGTAGAGTTTAAAACACGACCGCAAAAACGCATTTCAGAAGAAGCACAGTCGATACACGGCATTACCAACGAACAGGCTGCTGAATTTGAATCCTTCGACGCCCAGTGGGACCAGATCGCCGAATACCTGAAGGATCAACTTATCGTGATTCACAACGCGAGTTTTGATTGGCCAATCCTGCTGGATCACATCGCCCGATACGGTTTGCCAATGCCGCCAACTCAAGGTGTGTTCTGCAGTCAGAAAGCCGCCATTCCCTGGGCGCAAGCCATGAAGCTCCCGTGCAGTCAGAGAGGACCATCGTTAGATACGTTGACGGAAGCGCTGGGTGTTGAAAACCTCAGAGAAAAGAGCAGTGGAATACATGGAGCAGAGATAGATAGCCAGCAGGCGGCTCGGGTGGTGGAGATAATGCGACGCTTCGAAAGCGCTGCAATATGAAGTGTCAACCTGTTCCAACTGACCGGTATTTTTCTCTGGTGCCCAAATCTGTGCTAGCACTGACGAGCAGTTGTTGCGCTCAAATTGAAATAATCAAACAAGTACTGGCTGGCATTCACAGGTAGCGGTAAGCAATATTTTGCATGGTATTTTCCAGGATATTGTCTGGATTAAATGAGCGACAATCATTCAATTGCAGTGAAAATTGGGTGAAATGGCGAGGCTTGCCCCCTAATCAAAATATTGTTGTTCTGATGATTATATGGGGGTAAAGTTTTGCCAAAGGTTATAGCGGAATGAAAAGAACTGCCTTCCAAGACCCAAGCCATCATTTCATGCTTGTACCTTAGCTTTATCCCCGATTCATTGAAAACTATTCGTCGTATCTTTGAGGATAAATCCGATGAGCAGGTTACCCCTTTTTAAGATTCTAGCGTTAAGTGTGGTGGTGAGCAGTTGTGGTGGCAGTGAGGACTCAGCAGTAAGTAGTACAGAACACGCCAGCCCTAACGACACTGCTATAGCGAAATCAGCGACTCAAACCACTCAGCCTTCTGCTACGCAACCGGCTAAAGGGACCATTGGCAGCCGTATCGGACCCGATATCGCCGGCCTGTATCTGGGCATGACACCTGAAGAAGTCAATGCTGTAATGAAAGCCTACGATGCAAGCATACGCATCCAGGACACCAGCCGTTATTTTGAATACAACGCGCTGGGCAAACGCTACAAAACTGACAGCTTTCTGGTCGCCACACATGGACAGATGCCGGGGGGCAGCGTCGGCCTGTCAGTCGGTTACTCTTACCCTCCCAGCGAACCACGTGTAGTTTCCATCACTCGGGGCCACCGCCAAACCACAGAACCCTTAACTCAGGCCGATTATGCGAAGGCACTGATTGATAAATACGGCCAACCAGTCGCAGACATTAATAATGGCAGAACCGACTCCAGAGCCGAACGCACGCTGAAATGGAAGCTGGCAGAAACCGGAGATACGAGCTGTGTGCTCGGTGCCTCAATAGGCAATAGTGTGCTAGATCGTTTTGTCAAAGAGGGTAGGAAGATGGCCACTGTGGACGTGACACCAGATTACGCCGCCCAATGCGCTGGGCAGTTCGAATATACTTTGCGTGGCGAACCCGTTACCAATGCAAGCGGTACCATTTTTGATGTTTGGGCGCAGGCTAAATCTGAATTTGAAGCACAGGCTTGGGTGCAACAACAGGTTGCAGAAAAATCCAAAACCGGCACGGAAGCACCAAAACTTTAGCTGGAATATTCCAACTAGATCAAGACTGCTGGGTTTACGTTGCTTTTTTCCGGATATCCTGCGAGCCATGGACGCTGCGCCTGGGTTTCTTTAGGAGGTGATTCCACAAAGGCGAGGGGGCACGCTGGTCATTGCCAGCGCCACCGGCCCGCAAGCACAGTCTTTTCTACCAAAACGTTTAGCCGCACCACTTGGTATTCACCGCCGGTTTACACTAATCACTTAATCCATATCTGCTTGGCATTAACAAACTCTTTAATGCCTTGCGGCCCCAGCTCACGGCCATAACCGGAACCTTTAATCCCGCCACTGGGCAGTCGTGGATCGGTTTTAACAATGCCATTAATGGCGACCTGGCCGGAGTCGATTTGTAAAGCCAGTGATTTTGCCAGCGAGGCATTTTCTGTCCAGATCCCGGCACCCAGGCCATATTCCGTGTCATTGGCCATTTCAAGTGCATGATCAACATCATCTGCTTTGATGATCACCATCACCGGTCCAAAGGTTTCCTCCCGAAAGGCGCACATGGTGGGTGTCACATTTGTCAGTAATGTCACCGGGTAGAAGAATCCATCACCTTCCGGCAGGTGACCACCCAACCGACATTTGGCACCGGCGGCAACCGTCTCTTCGACCTGACGGTGGAGATTCAGCTGTAGATCCTCACGGGCAATTGGACCGATATCCGTGTCGGCCTGCAGGGGGTCGCCAAGCCGTAACTTGCCAAGTCGCTGTTCGACCAGTTCGATAAAATGATCATGGACATCCGTCTCAACGATTACCCGTTTGGCAGCGATGCAGGACTGGCCGGCATTAATGATCCGCGACAGGCAAATAATATCCGCCGCCTGTTCGAGATTGGCATCGTTTAATACCAGTACTGGATCCGAACCGCCAAGCTCCAATACACAGGGCTTGACTTCACTGCCAGCTATGGCCGCAACTTTTTTGCCTGCGCTGTTGGAGCCCGTAAACGACACGGCTGCTATGCGTGGATCGCGAATTGCCAGTTCCACTTCCGGTGTTTCCAGTGGCAGGTTGACCATAATATTATCCGGCGCACCGGCCTTTAAAAATGCGTTGGCAATCGCCTGGGCAGACTGCGGTACATGCGGGTCATGTTTCATCACGCAGGTATTGCCCGCCATCAGTGCGGGCGCCAAATAGCGAAAGGCCAGCCATAACGGCGCGTTCCACGGCAAAATACCCAGCAGGGTGCCGAGCGGCTGATAGGTCACATAACTCAGGCTGGCATCAGATGGCAGGGTCTCGTCGGCCAGATAGGCCTCGGCATGGTCGGCGTAATACTCGGCACAGGTCGCGGCTTTTTCGACTTCCGGCACACCTTCTTTGATGGGTTTGCCCATTTCCAGTGCCATTAATTCGGCAATGTCCTGTTTTTCGGTGCGCAATTGTTTGGCCACGGCTTGCAGCACTTTGGCGCGCTCGGCAAAGCTTGTGGTACGCCACTTCGCAAAGGCCGCACTTGCATCGCCAATGCGGGCGTACATTTGATTTTTATCAAGCGAGGGAAAACCTTTGAGCTGTTGTCCGTTATAGGGATTGGTCGCTACTAGCATAATGTCCTCAGGATGGGTGTTTGGCGGTGGTTTTTTTAACGTCTGTGGTGGCTTCGTTATGACGCGCGCTATCCAGACTCAGTAATTTTTTACTACTGTTTGTCGGTTTGACGCTAAAATCCCGATCCATTGTGAAGAAAGACTCGCAGCCATCTTCAGTAATGTAGATGGTGTCAGAAATACCGCAGGTTTTATCGCCATCGACACCCCACATCCAGGGGATGATATGGAAGGTCATACCGGGTTTGAGTACTGCGGATTCACCTTGCTTAAGACTGACGATATAGCCTTCATCCCAACTGGGTGGAAAAGCGATACCAATCGAATAACCGGAGCGGGTTACCAGCCGGGCACCCACATCATTTTTGGTAATGATATTGCGGATCATATTGTCGGCATCCGACACCGTCATACCCGGCTGGAATTTATTGTGTACGACATCCAGTGCCATTTTCATGATCTCCTGGGCCTTGTACATTGATGCACTGAGTTTTCCCAGCACAACGGTGCGCATCATCGCTGTGTGATAACGCCGGTAACAGCCAGCGACTTCGAGAAACACATGCTCGCCGGGTTGCACCACGCGGCCTTCCCATGTGGCATGACCAATCATGGTGCGCGGTCCGGATGTCACATAAGGCATCACAGCCGGTGGTTCTCCGCCCGCTTTAAACATGGCAGAACTGATCGCCGCGCCAATTTCATTTTCAGTGACACCGGCCTCCGTCGCATCAATGCCCGCCTGCATGCCCGCTTCGGTAGCTCTTGTGGCATTCTGCATTATGGCTATCTCTACCGGCGACTTGCAGACCCGTCCCTCTTCAACAATGCCAAAACAATCCAGCAATTTGCCATCGGTCAGTGTGTTGTGAATGCAATCCTGATGATACGCCGGGAAGAAATAGCTGTTGCGCTCATAACCGATACGTTTTTTATCAAGACCAAACTCACGCAAGGCATCGACCAGCATTTGAATCGCATCACCGGTGTCCGGATACGGCCGGGTGATTTCCACCCAGGTGCGAGCCGTGATATTCGACTCTTCCAGCTTCCGGGTGATCATGAACGGCTCATCTTCGAGTGGCACGACCAGGGCCTGAAAGAAGGAATAACCCGTCGTCTGATAATCCGTCAGATACAT
>DDNV01000066.1:0-278 GCA_002341315.1 Cellvibrionales bacterium UBA2511 | reverse complement strand
AGGAAAGGTCATATCATCGCGTTTTCTCATGCCGCCTCCTGCATCATGACATTATCGGTGGCTTTAATGAGGATTTGCAGGCCTTCTTCCAAATCGGCTTGGGGCGTGGTCAACGGCGGAATCAATTTCACTACCCGACCGCCAGTGCCACAACTGGCGATCATCAGACCGGATTCAAAACATTGACTGACAATTTGCTTGGCGCGATCACCATTACCGACGTCGAGGCCCAAGATCATGCCTTTGCCCGTCAGATTCACCAGCGGATGCCGGTCCAC
>DDNV01000076.1:3811-5906 GCA_002341315.1 Cellvibrionales bacterium UBA2511 | reverse complement strand
GCTATTTTGTGGTTTAAGCAACTCTGGGGGGGGGGGGATTTATCGCCACGAGGTTTAGTCGTAGAACAAATGCGGCCCTCGGCCAACGTTTTTTAATTCCAACTCACTAAATCCCTTTATAAAATAGCGCATGAAGATAAGATACTTTCAACCGACCCGAATTTTCCGCATTCTCAACGTATGGCGAATCAACGCAATGAACACACCAAGCATTCCACCCACAATGATACTCGAAGCTAAAATGATGACTTTCCTTGGCTTAACCGGGGTTTCGGGGACTTCAGCACTTCCGTCCAAAGTAACTACAGAGGTATTCTCTGGATCTATTCGGAGTAAGCTGAGAAAACTCAGTTGATTTTCAAGTCCACGTAATTCGCTAATAAAAGGGTCATCATTTTCTCTTTTCTCTAGTACCGACAATTCGGCTCGAATAGCTTTGGCGCCACGCATGTACATCAGGTTGCCGTCGATAAATTGTGCCAAATCACCATCCGATGATATTTTACCCGCAACCACTTGCGGGGCATCCATCCCTACGGCCTCCCCCACTACCAGGGCTTCACGCAATCTTACGATACGGTCCTCTCGACGCTTCTTCGCCGTGGTGCGCAACGCATCAATTTGACCCTCAAGCACTTTAACCCTGGCCGCTATCTCAGTTAGCACATTTTCCTGCATACCCCGTTCGGTTCTTTCTGCAGCCATAGCCACGTACCGATTAGCCCATTTCGCAGCCAGTTCTGATGATTCATTCAGGATGATCACTTCGTAGAAGCCAGATCTGTTTTTTACATCGGAAGCTTTGACGGTTAATACTTTGTCATTAAATTCCATCCAAAGCTTATCCTGTGCTCCAGAACGCTTGTCCTCAGCCAAAGAAGGTATATAAACATCACGAAAAAAAGAACGTTTAAGAGACTCGGATAGCAGGTGGGATTTGAACACTGCGTATACATCAGACACACTGAACTGACTAAGCTTTACTTCGCCTCGCCCTAGGTTGTAACCGGCAATATCACTCAGCTGAGGAGGTAGGACACCTGCTTTGGCTTCATATTCTGGGGGGCTTAGAAAAGCAAACGCAGCGGCTGAGGTCAGCGCCAATACAGTAAAAATAAGGATTAGACCTTTCTGCTGCCATAGATTCTGGAATAGCTCAAGCAAGTCTATCTCATCGGAATCACAAGCACGGTTCCGCTGCTGATAATCCACTGGTTTTCCTTCATCCATATGCCCCTTACTCCCTGGCTTATTCAGTGGCCGGCATTGTAGCAGGCTTAGCCATGTCATTGGCTAACCCTGGATCATTTTTTAGAGTGTATTAACAAATTGAGACGTCGTTCACCCGCCTGCTTTTTGGCACCCTCTACTGTCAGCTCATTCCAGAAAGCCAACCCGCCAGAGGGCCAGACTTTGCAGGTAAGCACCAAACCTACTCCGAACCACTTATTGTAAAGCCCACCCAAGCAGAATCTCCGAGGGGTTCCTCGGGCAAGAGTGAAATACAGCACTAACCAGCTTAAGAAGATACCTGTTTATCGAGCGGGCAACATGGCACTTTTAACCGACCGACAAAAATCAGACCATCCTAGATTTTTCGCCAGAAAGCCAATGTATTAAAACCCAGCAACAGGTTGACCTGGTAAACACACAACAGGTTTTTTGATGCGATGGCAACCGAGGTGGCAATCGCTGCACCGATCAGCCCATAACCGGGAATCAACAGGACCCCCAAACCGACGGCCAGCACTGCACCAATAAAGACATTCCAGCGCAGCTGGCGCTCATGGCCCGTCATGCTCAACAAAGAACCCACCGAACCCACTGAAGTGCCAATAAACTGGCCAACTGCCAGAATCATTAGCGCAGTAAATCCTACACGAAACTGCGGCCCGAACAGCCCCATAAGCCACTGGGGGAAAATTAGCATAAAGATCAGTGACGGTACCGCCACCAGCAAAATCAACCGCACTGACCACAAAGCGACTCGCTCCAGACCAGCCATATCACCCTGACTATACAGGGCGGCAAATTTTGGACCCGCACTGGCATTGACAGCAAACAACACAAAACCAATCAGCATGGCAGTTCGCTG
>DDNV01000076.1:882-3711 GCA_002341315.1 Cellvibrionales bacterium UBA2511 | reverse complement strand
AATCAGCATGGCAGTTCGCTGTGCAACAGCAAACAGCGCCACATCCTCGATCGAGCCCCAAACACCCATCAACAGCTGGGATGACCACTGAATAATTTGCCCGAGAATGACAACGCCCCACAAGGGCATACAACTGGCATACAAACGATCACTGGGAAAGGCGGCATTCTGTTCTAACCCGGGCACCGCCCTGCGCCAGAAAAACACCCCGATGGCCAATGCCAGCGCACATCCGATCAGGTAGACCCATGCTATCTCCTGCGCTCGGGTGACTGGAAAAAACAGCAGACCAGCCAACATGGTCAAAGGCACGATACCGGTTAAAACCATCACGCCAGCAACAATTTTTTTCATCCCCAACAGGGCAAAAACGTGCAGGGTATAAAGCCCCACTAAAGGTAGTGCCATCACCATAATCGGCAATACAGCGCCAAAGCCCGGTTGCTCGAACACATAATTGACCAGCAACTGATTAGCCGCCAACAGTACCAGCATAAAAAACAGGCAAAGGCTGCCGCCCCATAGGAGCGCCTTGCGGTAGATGCCATGGAGTTTTTCGGTATCCCCAGCCGCGCGAGCACGGGCTACAAACCGCATCACGCTGTTATCCAGCCCCATACGGCCTACCGAGGCCAGCAGGACGACCAGCGTAAAGCCGAGATAAAACAGCCCCGCCTCGGCGGGGCCAAGCTTCCGGGCAATCACAATATTCATCACGAAGGCGAGGACTGCTGTCATCACTTTGACAGCCAGACCGAGCGAGCTACCGAATAACAGCTCGCGAAAATCGGGCTTACCCGCCAGCCATCGCTTCAGAAAAACAAGCCCTTTTACCATTGAACACCTGAGACGACGAGGGCAATGGTTTGTTGCGGGTTCATTCTGCCAACACCGGAATCACCTGCTGAATGGCCAGCGCCCAGTCACCGGTTGCGGTATCAAGACACGCCCGCAGTTTCGTATCATTGAGCACAGAAAAGGCCGGGCGAGTGGCTACTCCGGGGTATTCAGCAGCCGTCACAGGCAGGACTCTGGGTAGCCGCAATTCTGGTCTGTGTTTACCCAGGTGGGCAAAGATAGCCTGGCTGAACTCAAACCAGCTACAGGCACGCCCGCCGGAATAATGGTAAATGCCGGAAGGAATCTCCATTTCCAGCATTCTAATTAACGTGGTGGCCAGATCTCCCGCATAGGTCGGCGTGCCGGTCTGGTCCGCCACCACTTGCAATGTCTCGCGACCATCCGCCAGCTTCAGCATTGATTTGAGGAAATTTTTACCGTATTCGCTGAACAGCCAGGCTGCGCGAACAATGAAATAACGGTTTGCCCCGGCGGCGTACTGCTCTCCCGCCAGCTTGCTGGCACCATAAACATTCAGGGGGTTTACTGGGTCAGACTCGCGATACGGTCTGGTACTTCTGCCATCAAATACATAATCCGTGGATACCTGTACCAGCAGAGCGCCAACTTGGTTAGCCGCATCAGTCAGGTAACCCACGGCTTCCGCATTGGTTCGCCGGGCCGGCTCTGGTTCCGTCTCAGCTCGGTCCACGGCCGTATAGGCTGCCGCGTTGATAATCACATCGGGCTGAAAACTCGCAACCGCAGCGTCCACTGCTGCTCGGTCGGCAATGTCCAGCTGAGCCCGGTTTAATGCCAACCATTGGTGCATGGTCATATTGAGCCTGTCTTGCAAACAATGGCCCAGCTGGCCATCAGCACCGGTCACCAAAATCTTCATGGCTGACAATAGGCCGAAAAAGTCGGTGCGCCAGCATCTTTATCCGACAGTTTGATGCCTGAGACCTCAGGCCATGCAATCGCCAGTTCCGGGTCGTTCCAGATAATGGAGCCCTCGTCAGCAGAATCGTAGTAATCCGTGCATTTATATTCAAAATCCGCCACGTCACTCAAAACGAGAAAACCGTGGGCAAAACCCGGTGGCACCCATAACTGGCGCTTGTTTTTTTCATTCAACAACAGACCGTGCCACTGCCCAAAACTGGGCGACTCCCGGCGCAAGTCCACGACCACATCAAATACCTCACCCCGCACGACCCTGACCAGCTTTCCCTGTGGCTTGTTGATCTGGAAATGCAGACCACGCAAAACCCCTTGTTCGGATCGGGAGTGGTTATCCTGGACAAAGGGCAGCGTAATGCCCGCCAATTCTGCATAGCGCGCCACGTGAAAGGTTTCCAGAAAAAATCCACGATCATCACCGAACACACGCGGCTCGATAATCAAACAATCCTTGAGTGGCGTTGCGATAACGTTCACTGATAACCCTCCGCCACCCGAACCAGGTATTGCCCGTAATGGGTTTTTTGCAGCGCCTCACCGCGATGGCGAAGCTGGTCACTGTCAATCCAACCCTGTCGATAGGCAATCTCCTCCAGACAGGCCACCTTCAGCCCCTGCCTCGCCTCGATTGTCTGGACGAAATGGCTGGCTTCCATCAACGAGTCGTGGGTGCCGGTGTCCAGCCAGGCGAACCCCCGTCCCAACAAATTGACGTGCAGGTTTCCCTGCTGTAAATAGGCGTTATTCACATCGGTTATTTCCAGTTCGCCGCGTGCTGACGGGGTTATTTTTCTGGCGATATCCACCACCGTATTGTCATAAAAATACAGTCCGGTCACGGCATAGTTTGATTTGGGCTCCAGCGGCTTTTCTTCAATACAAACAGCCTTACCATCCCTATCAAACGAGACGACACCAAAACGCTGGGGGTCGTTGACGTGGTAACCAAAAATAGTCGCACCTTCCTCACGTTGAACGGCCTCACTCAGCATGGCACTGAAGCCAAAGCCGTGAAAAACATTATAC
>DDNV01000076.1:0-821 GCA_002341315.1 Cellvibrionales bacterium UBA2511 | reverse complement strand
AAGCCGTGAAAAACATTATCCCCGAGAATCAGGCAAACATTGCTGTCACCAATAAATTCTTCACCAATCAGGAACGCCTGCGCCAAACCATCTGGCGAGGGTTGCTCGGCATAGCTGATCTCCAGCCCGAACGACTCGCCGTTACCAAACAGACGTTGAAAGGCCGGCAAATCCTCTGGTGTTGAAATAAGCAACACCTCACGGATACCGGCCAGCATCAATACCGACAGAGGGTAGTAAATCAATGGTTTGTCATAGACGGGCAGTAACTGCTTGGAAACCCCAAGGGTAATCGGATGCAACCGTGTGCCCGAACCACCCGCCAGAATAATGCCTTTATAGTTGTTCATATGTTTCCAAAACCGGCTTGATTACAGGCGACAATTCTACCCCCTGTAACCCATCATTTCCTGTAACCCAGCCACTGTTTATTGCAATTTAGCCCTGCCGACACGGTCAAGCCTATAGGCACCGGAGAGAATGCGCTGCCACCACCCCGGATGATCGAGATACCACTGAACGGTCTTGCGCAGACCGCTCTCGAAAGTTTCTGCGGGCACCCAACCCAATTCTCGCTGAATTTTTGACGCGTCGATAGCATAACGCCGGTCATGGCCCGGCCGGTCTGCCACAAACGTGATTAAATCCCCATAGGCATCAAGCCCTTCAGGCTTGCCGGGCGCCAGTTCCTCCAGCAGTTCACAGATGGTTTTTACAACCTCAATATTTTGTTGCTCATTGTGACCGCCAATATTATAGGTTTCCCCCACGGCGCCGCGATTTAAAACCTCAATCAGGGCACGGGCGTGGTCTTCCACGTA
>DDNV01000082.1:8430-9183 GCA_002341315.1 Cellvibrionales bacterium UBA2511 | reverse complement strand
ACCCGGCCCGTTTTTTTACCGCGCTTAGACAGCACATGCCTGATGATGCACTGGTGGCCTGCGACGATGGCAACCACATGTTTCTGGCTGCGGAACTGTTGCCGATTCATCAACCCGGTGGGTTTATCTGTCCCGGCGATTTCAATGCCATGGGGTATGGTGTGCCCGCAGCCAACGCACTGAAAATGGCCCATCCACAGTGCACAGTCATCGGCCTGGTGGGTGACGCCGCGATGATGATGACGGGAATGGAAGCGCTCACTGCCAGCAAGTACCAGCTCGGGGTCATTTACTGCCTGTTCAACGATGGAGAGATATCTGGCGAGATCCGACAACTCCCCGGTCAGGTAACACAGATGATCAAGCTCGGTGAAGCGGACTGGGTGTCTTTTGCGCATGCCATCGGTTGTGAATACGTGACCATTGAAGACAACGACGACATTGAATCGGCCCTCGATACGGCATTTTCTCTGGCGACAGAAAACAGGCCGGTGATGATTGACATCCTCATTGATTACAGCCGACAGAGTGCCTTCAGTGAAGGCATCCGGGCAACCCGCCCAAAACACTTTGCCTATCCATCGAAGGCCAGAATGTTTGCCCGCGCCCTGAAAGAAAAAATTATTGGCTGAGAGGCAAGAGAGACTCAAACCTGCCAGGACAAGGCGCTTAAACTGTGCGTCAAAGCCTGCTAGGCTCGGTTTTCCAATAAAAATAAGCACCCGACTATGAATCCGATGCTGTGGCTCGGCC
>DDNV01000082.1:0-8301 GCA_002341315.1 Cellvibrionales bacterium UBA2511 | reverse complement strand
CCAGTTTCGCCTGTTAGCTCTCCTTGCCGGCCCCCTGCTGGGCATACTGGTGTTTACGGTAGTTCCCGATCAGGTTCTCTCTCTGGATAACAACCTGATTGTGCTCGGCACGGCGGGCAGGGCCACTGCCGGTCTGGCCGCCTGGATGGCGCTCTGGTGGCTGACAGAGGCCATTTCTATCTATGCGACGGCACTTTTGCCACTCGCCCTGCTGCCTTTGGTCGGGGCCAGTGATATCAATGCCACCGCAAAAGCCTATGCCCACCCGATGATTTTCCTGTTTCTGGGGGGATTTATCCTGGCATTGGCACTGGAGCGATGGCATTTACACCGCCGCTTCGCCTTTACGATATTGCGGCTGGTGGGTACCAAGCCGGCAACCCTGGTGGGCGGTTTCATGTTTATCTCGGCCACCATGAGCATGTGGATTACCAACACAGCCACCGTCCTGGTGATGTTGCCGATACTGCTCAGCATTATCCAACTGCTCGACAAAAGTGCGCCCAACCGTGAAAACTTCAGTCTTTGCCTGCTTTTGGGAGTGGCCTATGCTGCTTCCATCGGCGGCGTAGGCACTATTATCGGCACAGTGCCAAATATGTTCACCGTCTCGTTTATCCAGAGCGAGCTCGGTATTGAAATCAGTTTTACCCGCTGGCTCAGCATCGGTCTACCTCTGGTAGTGATCTTTGTGCCACTCACCTGGTGGCTGTTGACCTACTGTATATACCCGCCGGGCAAAACGCCCATCGATAGCAAATTTCTCCACGAACCCATCGAACCATGGACCCTTGGCGCAAAATTAACCCTTGTTATTTTTCTGCTGACGGCTTTGGGCTGGGTTGCCCGGCCACTGCTGACAAAACTGCCCTGGCTAGTTGGACTCAGTGATACCGGTGTGGCCATCATCGCCACCCTGTTACTATTCACTATTCCGGCAAACCTGAAAAAACGTGAATTTTTGATGGACTGGGATACTGCAATGCGGGTGCCCTGGGGCGTGTTACTGCTATTCGGAGGCGGTCTGGCGTTGGCAGGCGCCATCAGCAGCACCGGGGTTGGAGAACTACTGGCACTGCAACTGGCGGAAGTTCAGGGCTTTCCGCCACTGGTCATGACACTGCTGGTGGTAACACTGGTTATCTTTCTGACCGAACTCACCAGCAACACAGCCACTACTACCACGCTGGTGCCCATCTTTGCAGCCATGGCTATTGGACTGGGCATCGACCCGTTGGCGATCATCATTCCGGCTACCATTGCCGCCAGTTTTGCCTTTATGCTGCCCGTGGCCACACCACCGAATGCCATTGTGTTCAGCGCCAATATTATCCGTATTCCCCAAATGGCCAGAGCCGGATTCTGGATCAATCTATGTGGTGCCATCGTCATTACGCTGACCCTGCACCTGACATTGAAAAGCGGCCTGATTGGCTAACCCGAAACAAGGAGTTCCAATGCATATCTGGGTCGATGCCGATGCCTGCCCAAACCCTATCAAGGAAATCCTTTTTCGGGCGGCGCAGCGCTGCCAGGTTCCGTTGACACTGGTTGCCAATCACCTGGTGAAGGTACCCCCTTCACCACTGATCAAAGCCCGGCAGGTAGAAAGCGGATTTGATGTGGCAGATAACTATATCGCTCAACAGGTTTTGCCCGGCGATATTGTGGTCACCGGGGATATTCCGCTGGCGGCGGAAACCGTTGATAAGGGCGCACAGGTCATTGGTCCCAGGGGAGAGCACTTTACCCCGGCAAATATTCGCCAGCGGCTGGCCATGCGTAACCTGATGGAAGAATTGCGCAATACCGGCGAGGTCAAAGGTGGCCCCGGCAGCCTAGGTCATACCGAGCGCCAGCAGTTTGCCAATGTGCTGGACAGACTGCTGGAGGCGAGACCGAAATAGCTCATTCACACCTGCCGGGAACGGAAAAATTCTTTATCCCTCATAGCGATACGCGTATACTTGCGCCCCTATTTTCATCCGGCCTACGGCCATACAGGCGTATTTATGTATTCCCCCGATTTTGCATCACTGGGCATCTCCAAACCAGTGCTTCAGGCTGTTCAGGAACTCGGTTATGAACAACCTTCTCCCATTCAGGCCCAGAGCATTCCGATACTGCTGGAAGGCGCCAACCTGCTCGGTATAGCACAGACCGGCACCGGTAAAACCGCAGCCTTTGCATTACCATTACTGAGCCGACTGGATAGCAGCCAGTCAGCACCACAGATTATGGTGTTGGCCCCCACCCGCGAACTGGCCATTCAGGTTGCCGAGGCTTTCCAGACGTACGCCCGTCATCTGAAGAGCTTCCACGTATTGCCCATTTATGGTGGCCAGGATATGCGCGGCCAATTGCGCGGATTGCAGCGCGGGGTGCAGGTGATTGTCGGCACGCCGGGGCGTATTCTGGACCACTTGCGACGTCGCAGTCTGGATCTGAGCAAACTCCGCGCACTGGTGCTGGACGAAGCCGATGAGATGTTGCGCATGGGCTTTATTGACGACGTGGAAACCATTCTGGCGGAAACCCCTTCCACCTGTCAGCGAGCGCTGTTTTCGGCCACCATGCCCCCGGCTATACGCCGTGTGGTGAAGAAATACCTCGGCGATGCCAGAGAAGTCAGTATCGCCGCCAAAACCCGTACCGTGGAGCGGATCAGCCAACGTTACCTGATGGTACAGGGCCGCCATAAACTGGATGCCCTCACCCGGATTCTGGAAGTGGAAGAATTTGATGGCATGCTGATTTTTGTGCGCACCAAATCCACCACCGTCGAACTCGCTGAAAAACTGGAAGCGAGGGGATTCTCTGCAGCGGCATTGAACGGTGATTTGAGTCAGGCCCTGCGCGAACGCACCGTCAATCGACTGAAGAAAGGTGATGTCGATATCGTCGTTGCCACCGATGTGGCAGCGCGGGGACTGGACGTTGATCGCATTAGCCACGTGGTCAACTACGATATCCCCTACGACAATGAATCCTACGTCCACCGGATTGGTCGCACCGGTCGCGCCGGTCGGGAGGGCTGTGCGATTCTGTTTGTCGCTCCCAAAGAACGGCATCTGCTGCGCGCCATTGAGAAGTCAACGGGTCAGCAAGTGACATCGATGGAATTGCCCACCGGCGAACAGGTGAGCACCCAGCGGGTTCAGCAGTTCCAGGAGCATATTCTGCGCAATCTCGATACCCAGGATCTCGACCGTTTTCGTGAGTTGCTGGAAGGAATGGCGCACGACCGCGAACTGTCCATGTCTGATATCGCTGCGGCTATGGCATGGCAACTGCAGCAGGAACGTCCGCTCTTTCCAAAACTGGCGTCAATTGAAGTGGCCAGCCACGAAAAATCCATTGGTCGCGACAAAAGATCTGATGCTTCACCCCGTGACCGCAGTCAGAAACGCAAGGAAAGACCCACCGACAAACGCAAGCAACGCGACGAGTTCGGCGAGTTTGAGATGACCACATACCGCATGGAAGTCGGCAAGAATCACGGTGTTACGCCCGGCGATATCGTCGGCGCCATTGCCAACGAAGCCGACATTGAAAGCCGCTATATCGGACAGATCAAACTGTATGATGATCACAGTACAGTTGACCTGCCCGAAGGCATGCCACCTGAATTGCTCAATCACCTGAAAAACAAGGTCAGGGTTTGCCAACAGCCGATGAAACTGAGCCCCCTCGGAGGAGAAAGTGGTCACAGACCACCACCATCGAAAGGAAAGCTGTCACTGAAAACCAAACCTGGGGGCAAACCACGGGCCAGAAAACCGGAAACCGCCCAAAAACGAAGTGGCTCGCGACCGGCGAAAAAGTAATTTTTTACCCAGGGCAATCGGGCTAAAAAACCGGGCTGGAAAGCCCGGTTTTTTTGTGCTGGAAATGTCACCCGATTTATCCACCGAGATGGATAAACCAACCGACAATGCCGATTTCACAACGGCAATACGTCTGCAACGGCGACCTAGGCGGATACACCGTCATAGGGATACATCACAACATTCGTTACTTTCCAGGTCTTATCGTCCTGCTGCCGAAGGGTATAAATAATCTGCCATAACTGGCGATTGGGGTCAGTGACAATCAACTCCTGGTAAACACGGCCTTCCGAGAGGGTATTTCTGCCAAACAGATAGGATACAGGTCGGTAGAGCGGCATGTATTGACTGCGCACCATCTCGATAAACATCTGGACCGACGGGAATGCATGCCTGACATTCGGCGCAGCAAAAGAGTAGGCGGTACTGTAATCATCGGTTTTGAAAGCCGAAATCTGGCCTTCAATCACCTGTTGCACCGCCTGCTGATCGGACTCACTCAACAGGTTTTCCTTGGCCGCGACAGCAGGGGAGAGTATCAGAGCCATAAAGATGGCAATGATGACAGAACTGCAGAAAATCAGGTGGAAACGTTGAATTGCCATAGCGGTTTCTCTGGTCGCTTGAACAGGCCAAATACGGCACGCCGTTATTGGCACATAACTCAGAGGTTAGAACCCGGGATGGGCGATCAGTTCCAAAACGCTGTCTTCCCCCATCAGGCTGAGGAAGACAACGTTTTGTTGTGTCCTCGACGGGCCTACAGCAACAACCGGCGTATATCGGCGATCACGTCAACGAGGCAGGTAAAGAAACGGCCACAATCGGCACCATTCACAATACGGTGGTCATAGGAAACACTCAGCGGCAACATCAGCTTCGGCTGAAACTCTGCGCCATCCCAGACCGGTTTGATCTGGGATTTCGAAACGCCGAGGATGGCCGCCTCGGGTGCATTCACAATCGGCGTAAAACCATTGCCACCGATCGCTCCCAAACTGGAAATCGTGAAACAGCCGCCTTGCATTTCAGCGGCTGACAGTTTGCCTTCGCGGGCTTTGACTGCCATTTCATTGACTTCATCGGTCAGCTCCCAGAGTCCCTTGCGATCCACGTCGCGAATCACCGGCACGACCAGCCCCCGGGGAGTATCAACTGCCACACCAATATGGATATATTTTTTCTCGACAAAATGTTCGCCATCACTGGCGAGAGAGCGATTGAACGAGGTATTGACCGCCAGGGCATGGCCACAGGCCTTGAGCAGAAATGGCAGCAGGGTAAGCCGGGAGTTCCTTTTCTCGGCCTCAGCCTTGAGTTTATGGCGAAAGGCTTCAAGCTCCGTAATATCGGCCTCATCAAATTGCGTAACGTGGGGCACGTTAAGCCAGCTGCGCTGCATGTTTGCAGCCGTCAGTTTGTGAATTTTCTGCAGCGGCACCATCTCAATTTCACCAAACCTGGCGAAATCCACCGAGGGTATGGCTGGAATCCCCGCGCCTGTTGTGCCGGAGACAGCAGCATTTTCTGACTTTGCCACCGCATTTTTGACATATTTGTGCAGATCTTCCTTGAGAATACGATTGCGCGGCCCGGAGCCGGAAACCTTCCGCAAATCAACACCTAGCTCTCGGGCCAGTGCCCGCGAAGCGGGGCCGGCATAGACCTCGGCTGCGACATCATCTCTTGTCGACGCTGCATCCGGTTTGGAAGATTCCTCGCTGGCCACAGGCGCTTCTGCCACGTCCGATTTTTTACCGGAAGAAATATCGGTTTCAGAGGAATCGGATGTGGAACCGGCTTTTTCCGAAGGACTGGACGCACTGCCCACGCCTGCCTTTTCATCAGGCCCTGCTGTCTTATCTGTAGTGCCGGGTTGATCTGAGTCCGGCATTATTTTCATGCGGGCAATCTTGTCTCCAGTGGCGATCTTGTCACCCACTTTGACCGTCACACTGACTAATTCCCCGGCAAAGGGTGCCGGCAATTCCATACTGGCCTTATCCGTTTCCATCACCAGAATGCCATCGCCTTCGGCCAACTGATCTCCTGAGGCTGCCATAACTTCGATGACTTCAACCGCATCGGCACCGCCGATGTCTGGCACCAGCACATCTTCTTCAACAGCCTGGCCTCTAGTCGTGGAGGACTCGGCCTGGCTGTCAGGCTTGTCTACAGCTTCAGAGTCCTTTTCTACACCGTCAGGGCTCTCATCTTTTTCTTCTGGCTGTGCAGCATCATCCTGTTTGTCGGAAGCAGCGGACTCTTCCGCTGCATCCGCTGTTTTCTCAATTTCGAGGATGGGGGACCCTTCACTGACCTTGTCTCCCTCCTTCACCAACAGCTTTTTGACCTGACCCGCTTGAGGGCTCGGGACATCCATGGTGGCTTTATCGGACTCCAATACGATGAGGGATTGCTCCAGTGCCACGGTATCACCCACCGCAACACATAGCTCAATGACGTCGACCGTATCAGCGCCACCGAGATCAGGTACCAGGATTGTTTCAGAAGTCACAGTTTATTCTCGTTTTCAACAGCACAGTGGATTGGCTTTATCCGGATCAAGGCCGAACTCTTTAATGGCCTTGGTAACCAGGGATTTTTCTATTTTTCCTTCGTCGGCCAGCGCGCCCAGCGCCGCCACCGCAATGAAATAACGGTCAATTTCGAAGAAATGGCGCAGCTTTTCACGACTGTCACTGCGACCGAAGCCATCTGTACCCAACACATGGTAATTGCCAGGAATAAAGGCGCGAAGCTGCTCGGTATAGGTTTTGACATAGTCCGTAGCCACCACCACAGGTCCTTTTCTGTCCTGCAATTGCGCAGTAATGTAAGGTATCTTCGGCTCGCTCTCGGGATGCATTCGATTCCAGCGTTGAGCCGCCTGCCCATCGCGCGCCAGCTGATTGACGCTGGTCAGGCTCCAGATATCCGCTGCCACCTTGAATTTATTCCTGAGAATCTCCGCTGCCGCCCGGACTTCATTCAGGATTGCCCCGGCGCCCATCAGCTGAACCCTCAGCTTGGTATTCTTTCCCTCTTCCAACAGGTAGATTCCCTTGACGATACCCTCTTCAACCCCTTTTGGTATAGCAGGCTGTTCATAATTTTCGTTCATGGTGGTGATGTAATAGAAGCAGTTTTCCCGATCTTGATACATCGCCCTCAAGCCGTTCTGGATAATCACCACCAGCTCGTAGCCATAGGCCGGATCATAGGTTCGGCAGTTCGGCACGGTATTGGCCAGCAGGTGGCTGTGCCCATCCTGATGCTGCAGGCCCTCGCCATTCAACGTCGTTCGCCCCGAGGTCGCACCGATCAGGAATCCCCGGGCCTGCATATCGCCCGCAGCCCAGGCAAAGTCACCGATGCGCTGAAAACCAAACATGGAATAAAACACATAGAAAGGGATCATGGGGCAATCGTAATTGCTGTAGGCCGTCGCCAACGCAATCCACGCGGAAAATGCGCCGGCTTCGGTTATCCCCTCTTCAAGAATCTGGCCGCGCTTGTCCTCCTTGTAGTACATGATCTGGTCGCGATCCTGGGGCACATACTTCTGGCCCGCCGAAGAGTAAATGCCCAATTGCCTGAACATGCCCTCCATACCGAAGGTTCGCGCTTCATCGGGCACAATGGGTACAACCCGCTCGCCGATTTTTTTGTCCTTGACCAACATCCCAAGCTGTCGCACAAAGGTCATGGTGGTGGATACCTTGCGATCCCCACTGCCCTCAAGCAACTTGTCAAAGTCCTCCAGAGCGGGTATCTCAAGTGATGTGAAATCTGCCCGCCGCGAGGGAACCGGGCCCCCCAGCGACTCGCGCCGCTTTTTCATATACATCATTTCAGGGCTGTCTTCAGGTGGCCGATAATAGGGCACCTTCTCCAGATCGTCATCCGCAATCGGGATTCCGAAACGATCGCGGAAATGTTTGAGTCCCTCCAGATCAAGTTTCTTGATGGAGTGGGTATCATTGGACGCTTCACCCACGCCCATCCCGTAACCTTTCACCGTTTTCGCCAGAATTACGGTGGGCTGGCCTTTGTGGGCCAGCGCCTCGGCATAGGCAGCATAAACCTTGTAGGGATCGTGTCCGCCGCGGTTCAGATACATAATGTCCCGGTCGCTGAGATCTTCAACCAATGACTTCAGCTCTGGATACGCCCCGAAAAAATGTTCCCGGGTATAGGCACCACCATTGTGCTTGTAGTTCTGGTAATCGCCATCGCAGGTTTCATCCATCCGTTGCTGCAACAAGCCCGTCTGGTCTTTCTCAAACAATGGATCCCAGAGACGGCCCCATACAACCTTGATGACGTTCCAGCCCGCTCCGCGAAAGACCCCTTCGAGCTCCTGAATGATCTTGCCATTACCGCGCACCGGCCCATCTAGACGCTGTAAATTACAGTTCACTACAAAGATCAGGTTTTCCAGGTGCTCCCTGCCAGGTAGCGTGGTAATCGC
>DDNV01000072.1:52852-55667 GCA_002341315.1 Cellvibrionales bacterium UBA2511 | reverse complement strand
GACCTGCTGTGGATCGAAACCGAAAAACCCCACGTTGGTCAGATCGCTGAAATGGTTAACCGGATTCGCGAAGCAGTACCCAATGCCAAACTGGTCTACAACAACAGCCCATCCTTTAACTGGACGCTGAACTTCCGCCAGCAGGTCTTTGATACCATGCAGTCAGAAGGCAAAGATGTTTCTGCATATGATCGTGCCAAACTGATGAGCGTAGACTACGATGAAACCGAGCTGGCTAAGCTGGCAGACGAGAAAATCCGTACCTTCCAGGCGGACGCAGCTCGCGAGGCGGGTATCTTCCACCACCTGATCACCCTGCCGACCTACCACACGGCTGCCCTGTCCACCGACAATCTGGCAAAAGGCTACTTTGCCGATCAGGGCATGCTGGCTTATGTGAAAGGCGTCCAACGTCAGGAAATCCGTCAGGGCATTGCCTGCGTAAAACACCAGAACATGGCTGGTTCCGATATCGGTGACAACCACAAAGAGTATTTTGCTGGTGAAGCCGCTCTCAAGGCCGGCGGTAAAGACAACACGATGAACCAGTTCTAAGGTTCATTCATCACCTATTCCCCTAAGAGTAAAAGTTTGGGAGCTGCTTCGCAGCTCCTTTTTTTTGCCTTGCTCGTTGTACTGCTGTTTCGGCATCACGCCATCTCATCAGCTCAACACCCTTCACCAGAAGATTCTCGGATGACAGACCAACCAACTTTTCCGAAACAAAGTAAACAACTTGCTAGATTCTCAAGCGCTTCCTGCCCGTCGCGATGGGCGATGGTACCGTCGTTAATAAAATAGAATTTTTCTGTGATTTATTGGCAGCCCATGCGGAGGCTTTAGCTGCTCTTTACGGGAAAATAAATATAAAAAATATAATATAAACAAAATATTATTAATACTACTTAAACTTTTTTGGAGATATTCGAAGCAACGTGTTATCACGCAAAATATAATGGTGAAACAATCCTGCCAAGGCGTGAAGACCTATCAAAAAATACCCTGCGCTGCCAACTACCTCATGAACCTCTTTAATGGCTTTGGCCAGCGTTTCATTTTCCGCCACCAATGGCGGAAAAGTCGCCCCGAAAAAAGGCACAGGCTTACCACTGGCGCTGAGTACCAGCCAACCCATCAGCGGCATGGCAATCATAAAAAAGTATAAAATGGCATGCATTGATCTTCCCCCCAGCACCTGCCAGCGAGGTGGCGCCGGCAAAATCTCCGGCCTCACTTGTAAAAGCTGGGCAACCAACCGGATCCAGACCAGAATAAAAACAGTCAACCCCAGCATAAAATGCCAGGCTTTAAAGGCCTCGCGAGGGTCACTGCCCTTTGGATAGAGTTCACGCAATTCAATACAGCTGTAGACCGCGATCAACAACAGTAACATCAGCCAGTGGAAAGCCACTGACACCAAACCATAGCGTTCACTGGTATTACGCCAATCCACAATAACTCCTGATAAAAAACTGTTTTACGCGTTTAAAGTTTAACCTGCCGCGCCAATTGCTATTTGATATGTATCAAGCCACGCAGTACCCATTCACCCCTCTCCAACCAATGGGCTGGGCGATACGATGACGCCATTGTTATCGGCGTACACATACTCTCCGGGATGGAAGGTAATACCGCCAAATGTCACCGGCACGTTCAGATCACCAATTCCACGCTTGTCGGTTTTCAAAGGGATCGCGGCCAGTGCCTGCACACCCAGATCCAGCTCTGCCAACGCATCAACATCGCGGACACAACCGTAAATAATTAACCCCTCCCAACCATTCCTGACTGCATTTTCGGCGATCATATCGCCCAGCAAGGCACGCCTAAGGGAACCACCACCATCCACCACGAGCACCTTTCCATGACCGGGATTACCGGCACTTTCTTTTACCAGCGAATTGTCCTCGTGACATTTGACGGTGACAATTTCACCACCAAACGTGTCCCGCCCACCATAACTGGCCATCATTGGCTCCATTACCTGCACCAGCTCGGGATAATCGTCGCAAAGATCAGGGGTTGCAAAAAACATCGTGATTCCAGCCTGTTGTTTATCCAATACTCATTCCCGGCAACGCCAGCAATAGAGGCTCTCTGCGTGCACGCAAACAACCCCGCAGGCCAACCTGATATGGTCGGCAAAGTGTCGCCTGGCCAATGAATGCTTACAGGGACTGAGATTGCCATGATCAGAGACATGGAGCAATAACAGAAATGCCGCGCTTCCTACACAATCCCAAAATGAGGCCATAACAAAGTGCTGAAAAAGACAATAACAACGCCGAATTAGTCTGAAACATCCTCGTTTCTACCGTAGACTACCGACCATGCCTAACGTGGATATCACCGACTTTCCCTACCGTCCCGATGCCGAAGCGCTCTTTGCCGCAATACGGGATCTCGATGACCCCATCTGGATGGACAGTGGCAAGCCTCGCAGCCTCTCTGGTCGGTTTGATATTATTTCAGCCCAACCGACCACGGTTCTCGAGACAGTAGGCAAGATCACACGAATCATAACCCCTCAGACCATCGATGAGTCCTCTGAAGACCCCTTCGCGCTGGCACAGCAACTCCTCAATACCTTTGAACCAGCCGATCACAGCTTGAGCCATTATCCTTTTTTGGGGGGGTTGGCCGGCTATTTTGGCTACGATCTTGGCCACCGTATCGAAGCCCTGCCGAACCTGCTGGGCAAAGTGGACTCACTGCCAGATCTACGATTGGGGCTTTATAACTGGGCCCTTGTGCTCAATCACTCGTCGAGAAAAGCCTGGCTGATTTTTCGCAACGATTGCCCGGCCACTCTTCG
>DDNV01000072.1:43270-52746 GCA_002341315.1 Cellvibrionales bacterium UBA2511 | reverse complement strand
ATTGCCCGGCCACTCTTCGTGAAAGTGTCTCGAAGCGGCTAAAACAGGCCGACAATGGAGAAAGTCTCCCGGAAAGTGATCGCGGAGAGACAAATCCGTTTGAGCCCTCAATGAGCAGAGATGCTTACCTGAATGCTGTCAGCCAAATCAAGGCGTATATCGCTCAGGGTGATTGCTATCAGGTGAATCTCGCCCGGCATTTTTCAGCGAAATACCAAGGTGATAGCTGGCATCTATACAGAGTACTACGACGGATATTGCCTTCACCCTACAGTTGCTATTATCAGTTCGGAAAACGCAATCAGGCTGTATTAAGCTTTTCCCCCGAGCGGTTTCTGAAGCTCTCTGCCGGACAGGTGGAAACCAAGCCTATCAAGGGTACTGCCAGACGGGGCAGAACGGTGGAAGAGGATCAACAAAATGCTATCGAGTTGATGAACAGTACCAAAAATCGGGCTGAAAATCTGATGATTGTCGATTTGCTGCGCAATGATCTCGGGAAAACCTGTCAGCCAGGCTCGATTCGGGTACCAAAGCTATTTGCGCTTGAAAGCTTTCCCAACGTACATCACCTGGTCAGCACGGTGACCGGAAAGCTCCGTGACGGTGAATCACCGCTGTCACTGTTACGAGGTTGTTTTCCCGGAGGCTCTATCACTGGCGCACCGAAAAAACGCGCTATGGAAATCATCGAAGCACTGGAAACCTGTCGCCGCTCGGTGTATTGCGGCAGTATTGGCTACATCAGCAGCACAGGCCGAATGGATACCAACATCGCCATCCGCACAATCCTGGCCGATGGCGACAGACTGCACTGCTGGGGAGGTGGCGGCATCGTGGCCGACTCAAATGCCGAAAGTGAATTCCAGGAAATTCTGGACAAGATCCGAGTGCTTATCGAGCCGGATGGCCCCACTGGATAGACTCCCTACAGGCTAAGGTCCCGGACACTGGCTTTGATAAATTCCTGTTTGAGCGCCTCAAATGTATGGACAGCCGGAAATTGCGGAAATTGCTCAATCACATTCTGAGGTGCATGAAACAGGATACCGGCATCGGCCTCTGCCAGCATGGTCGTATCGTTATAGGAGTCACCGGCAGCAATAGTCCGGTAGTACATGCTTTTAAAGCCGACAATCGCCTGGCGCTTCGGGTTGGCCTGCCGCAAGTGGTAATTAACTACGCGACCGTCCTCATCTGTTTCCAGTTTGTGACATAGCAAAGCGGGAAATCCCAACTGACGCATCAAGGGCTGGGCGAACTCATAAAAAGTATCAGAGAGAATCACCACCTGGAAGCGTTCCCGCAGCCAGTCAACAAACTCGCGCGCGCCCTCAAGGGGCGATAGCGTAGCTATCACCTCTTGGATCTCCTTAAGCCCCAGACCGTGTCGGTCCAGAATATCCAGACGGTAACGCATCAGCACATCGTAATCCGGTTCATCCCGGGTCGTACGCTTGAGCGCCTCAATACCGGTTTTCTCGGCAAAGGCAATCCATATTTCAGGAATCAGTACTCCTTCAAGATCCAAACAAGCGATTTCCACAATGCCACCCTTAATCGTGCGAGACCAAAACAAGACCGCGCCACTCTAACGATTTCAGGGATATTGCGCAATAAAGTTGCAAGGCTTTTGATAGCTCCACAGGCAGGGGAAACATCCTTTTACAGATTTTTAATAGCCATATCGATGAAGGTTATAGTTTCTGATTATTTTTGCTTTAGTGGTGGCTTTGGTATGATGCGCGACTTTGAGGACAACCCCTCTAACTTATTGAGAATATTGAGTAACCTCCATGACTGCAAACCTTCTGAACACTCTTGATCTTGATCGGGAATTATCCAATCAGTCTCCCCAGGAGATTATTGCCTACGCCCTTGAGCAATTTGACAATATTGCCATCTCATTCAGTGGTGCGGAGGATGTTGTACTGATTGATATGGCGCACAGGATCAACCCGGAGAAAGTACAGGTTTTTTCCCTCGACACGGGTCGCCTGCATGCCGAAACCTACCGCTTTATCGAAAAGGTCCGGGAGCATTACGGCATCCAAATCGATGTGGTTTTTCCCGATGCCTACGCCGTCAATAATATGGTGCGAGAGAAAGGACTTTTCAGTTTTTACCGCGACGGTCACAAAGAGTGCTGCAGTATCCGTAAGATTGGTCCCCTGCGCCGTAAATTGCTGACAGTAGACGCTTGGGTAACCGGTCAGCGTCGCGACCAGAGCCCCGGCACTCGCACAGCTATCCCTGTGATTCAGGACGACAAGGCATTTGCCCGGCCCGATGACACCCTGACCAAATTCAACCCACTGGCCAACTGGTCCTCAAATCAGGTCTGGGCATACATTCGCTCCAATAACGTGCCCTATAACGAATTACATGACCGCGGCTATATCAGTATCGGCTGCGAACCCTGTACACGCGCAATCGGCCCCGGCCAGCATGAGCGCGAGGGTCGTTGGTGGTGGGAAGAAGCTACAATGAAGGAATGCGGTCTGCACGCCGTCAATACGCAAAAATAAACCGGGAAAGACACATGAAAATCACACTCGTCAAAAAGATCAAGCTGGACGGCAGTCTCTGCAGAAAGTGCGAAGACGTGCAGCAAAAAATGGAGGCTGCTGACCAGATGTCTCTAATAGACGAGGTTTTGCTGGCTGATGAGCGGGACACCAGCTCACCGGGCATGGTGCTGGCGAGACGTTACAATGTGGAGCAGGCACCTTTTTTTGTGGTTGAGCGGGAAGGTCAGCAACCGGAGATTTACACCGTCTATTTCAAGTTTGTCAAAGAGGTGCTTAACCAGAAAACCCGTGAAGAGGACGAGCTTAAGGAAATTCTTAACGACAACCCCGATCTCGACTTTCTATAAGGCTCGAAGCCATTTTTTGGTTCACTCCTGCTCAGTCCCCGGAGTCGGATTGATGGAAAAGCAAATGGACTAAAGCTCCGGTAACTCTACCGCACTGAAAAATTTTTCCAGATCGTCCCTCGCATGAATGGCACAGGCCTCAGTGATTCTGTCCCGGGTCAGATGCGGGGCGAACAACTCGATAAAATCATACATATATCCCCGCAAATACGTACCTCGCCGAAACCCGATACTGGTGATACTGGGCTTGAACAGATGGGATGCATCCAATGCCACCAGATCACTGTCCTTAACCGGGTCATAGGCCATGTGGGCAACAATACCGATACCTAAACCCAATCGCACATAAGTCTTGATCACATCAGAGTCTGTGGCGGTGAATACTACTTTTGGAATGAGTCCCCGGTCATTGAAGGCCTCATCGAGACGTGAGCGTCCGGTAAAACCAAACACGTAGGTGACTAATGGATAAGTCGACACCTCCTCCAGCGTCAATTTTGATACCTGGGCCAACGGATGGTCCCTGGGCACCAGAATACAGCGATTCCAGCGGTAACAAGGCATCATCAGCAGATCGTGAAATAACTCCAATGCCTCAGTGGCAATTGCAAAATCCACTGAACCATCTACAGCCTGCTCAGAGATCTGCATCGGTGTACCCTGATGCATATGTAATGAAACCTCGGGATATTTATCAATAAAGGCTTCTATAACCGGCGGTAGCGCATAACGAGCCTGGGTATGGGTTGTCGCGATAGTAAGGCTGCCACGCCTGGGGTCATTATGCTCCTGGGCCAATTGCTTGATGCTATCAACTTTCCGCAAAATATCGCCGGCCACACGCAGAATTTCATCGCCCGCCGGAGTGACACGCGTGAGATGTTTACCACTGCGCGAAAAGATTTCCACACCGAGTTCATCTTCTAGCAGGCGTATCTGCTTACTGATACCTGGTTGTGAGGTGTAAAGGCTTTGGGCCGTGGCAGAAACATTCAACTCATGGTGTGCCACTGCCCAGATATATCGAAGCTGTTGTAATTTCATGCATTCACCCGGATAGACGACAATGATATAAAAATATAAGAAATTATTCCTTTGAAGAATAGGTACAAATTGCTAGAGTTTCCAGGTTATTTTGGGGATAGAAGTGGATTAATTGTGCTGGATTTTTTGTTGTACGTCGGGTCCGGTGCTTTCGTGGGGTTAGTCGTCGGGCTCACCGGTGTGGGTGGCGGATCCTTGATGACACCTATGCTGATTATGTTCGGCATCCCCTACAATGTTGCTATTGGCACTGACCTCCTCTATGCCGCCATCACAAAGGCCAGTGGTGTTGTTGCCCACACCAGGCAGAAAAGTATTCAGTGGCGACTGGTTGCCTATCTCGCTGCTGGCAGCATACCGGCATCCCTCATTACATCCCAGCTCCTCTATCACGTGTTTACAGATGCAGAAGAGTATCGGGAAATACTGACGACCAGTCTCGGTATTATGCTGATCTTTACCGCCGCCGTGATTTTACTGAAACGCTTTCTACGCAATGCTTCCGATCGGCCACACGGCCCCATAGGAGCATTTTTTCAGTTGCACGCCACAAAGGTAACCTTTGTGGCAGGCATTTTTCTGGGTATTTTTGTCACACTCTCATCAGTGGGCGCAGGCGCATTTTGTGCGGCACTACTGATGGTCCTCTACCCTCGCCTACCGGCTCTGCATGTGGTCGGGACTGACATTGCACACGCAGTGCCACTGACTCTGATTGCCGGCCTTGGCCATTTATTCTTGCTGGGCAATGTCGATTTGATACTGCTTGGGTCACTATTGATCGGGTCTCTACCAGCCATCCATCTAGGCACCAGACTGGCAGCCCGGCTCCCAAGCCAGGTATTGCAACCGATTTTAGCCTGTCTGTTGCTCGGCATGGGCATCAAATTCGCCCTGTTCTAAACTGGTCAGTCCTGTTTGTTAGCTATGCCATGGGGCACATGCCCGGTGGCTACATGGGACTTTGCCGACTCACAATGAGCCTGCTGATCGTCAAAGAACACATCTGCTCCGTAGGATTTAAGGAATGCACCCTTCTCCAGACCACCGAGAAACAGGGACTCATCTATCCGGATATCCCATGTTCGGAGCGTTCGCACGACCCGTTCATGGGCCGGCGCAGAGCGCGCCGTGACAAGGGCTGTCCGAATAGGACAGCTCTCAGGTGGAAATTCTGACTGCAGGGTATGCAAAACCTGAAGAAAATGTTTGAACGGGCCACCGCTCATCGGCTGCCTTGCTGCGGCTTTCTCACTTTGAGTAAATGCCGCCAACCCACTTTCCTTGTACACACGTTCCGATTCATCGGAAAACAGTACGGCATCACCATCAAATGCAAAACGAAGCTCCTCGTCATTGCGATCTCTGGATCCCGAGGATATTAACGTTGCCGCTGCAATCCCGTTATTCAGGGCATTGCAGACATCTTCTGCATTGGTCGAAAGAAACAAATGGCAACCAAAAGCAGATACATACCGGTAGGGACTTTCTCCGCCACAGAATGCGGCACGACTGATATTCAGCCCATAGTGCTCGATGGAATTAAACACCCGCAATCCGGTGTCAGCCGAATTCCGGGAGAGTAAAATCACCTCTACCCTTGGGTCTCCATCCAGCTTTTCATTGATTCGCAGCAGTTTTTTTACCATGGGGAAGGCTTCACCCGGCGCAAGGACCTCATCTTCGTGCGCCACCTGATAACGGGAATAGGCGTCCAACCCCTCCTGCTCATAGACCCGATGGCTTTCATCCAGGTCAAACAGGGCCCTGGAAGAAATGGCAATCACCAGCTTGTCACCAAAGTTCTTTGACACAGACTATTCCTCAGGGGACTTACCCGTTACACCTTAGTAAAAACAACCCATTAAATAAAAACACTACACGTTAGCTCGTATCGAGCCAGGGTCCTTTTTGTCAATTGATCTACTTAATCTTGTACACTCGTATACAAAAGATTGCCACAATCATGGTGACAACTAATCGGAACAATGAGTGGTTGGTAGCTGGACAAACTTTATCATGAGGATAATTTCACTCATGCTCTTCAGCAACAGAAAATTGAAACAATGATACTTCTATTTTAACGAATACTTGTCACTCACACCTTGGAGATCTCCATGGCTAGTATAAAAAAATACGTTTTAACAGGGTTTTTACTGACTTTTCTCATGGTGATCGGGTGTACAAGCGAGGAAAAAGCCGAATCTGAACGAGCCTCGAACAATATGCCGAAACTATTGACTTCGTCCTCTTACAATCTCTATAAAAGTGAATCCTGTGGTTGCTGTGAAGAGTGGATGGAATATATGTCCGACAAGGGTTATCACGCACTTATTCACCATCCTGAAAATCTGACGGCGGTAAAAAGTAGCCTGGGTATCGATTCAGAACATCAGTCCTGCCACACCGCAGTCTTTGAAAACGGCTATGTCATGGAAGGCCACGTGCCGGCTAAATTTGTGACACAATTCATGAACAATCCCCCCGATGGTGCGCTGGGCCTGGCAGTACCGGGTATGCCTGTAGGCAGCCCCGGTATGGAAATGGAAGGCCGGTTTAGACCCTATAACATCTATTTACTGAAAAAGGATGGCAGCACTGAGGTTTATGCCTCTGTGGAGAGTGCCGACCAGCAATGATCACACTTGAAGAGGAACGGCAAACTGTCTATTGATCAAAATACTCACGGGTCAGCCTGAAAATGACCGGACTTAACAATAGCAGGCCGATGAGATTAGGCACGGCCATCATGCCGTTAAGCGTATCGGCAATACTCCACACCAGACTCAATTGCGATGTCGCGCCCACAAATACGGCGACAACCCAGACTATGCGAAACGGCACAATAACATTGATGCCAAAGAGGTACTCGGCACAGCGCTCACCATAATAGCTCCAGCCCAGGATCGTGGTAAAAGCAAACAAGGCTAGACTGACGGCAACCACTTTATCGCCATGAGGCAGCACGCTATTAAAAGCGAATGCGGTGAGTGCAGCACCCTGCTCGCCACTGCTCCAGGCACCCGTCAGAATCAACACCAAACCTGTCATCGTGCAAATCACGATAGTGTCAATAAAGGTTCCCAGCATGGCAATGGTACCCTGGCGAACCGGACTATTGGTTTCAGCCGCTGCATGGGCAATGGGCGCGCTCCCCAAACCCGCCTCGTTAGAAAATATGCCGCGAGCTACCCCCATACGCAGTGCCAGCATAATCGTCGCTCCGGCAAAACCACCCCCTGCAGCCACCGGCGAAAAAGCACTTTTAACCACCAGTATCAGGGCTTCGGGGACCGCACCGATATTAATCATCAGTATGATCCCTGTAACCAGAAGATAAAGCACCGTCATGAAAGGCACCAGTTTTCCGGCCACTTGCGCAATTCGTTGAATACCACCGAGTAATACCAGACCCACCAGGACAGTCATTACGGCACCGGTAAGCTGTTCGGGTACCGCAAAACTGCTGTGCAATGCATCCGCCACCGAGTTCGCTTGAACAGTATTGCCAATCCCAAACCCGGCGAGGGTGCCAAAAGCCGCAAACAATAACCCCAACCACGCCCACTTTGGACCCAATCCATTGCGGATGTAGTACATTGGCCCACCGACTTTCCTGCCTCGCCTGTCCGTTTCGCGATAATGCACCGCCAATACAGCTTCACTATACTTGGTGGCCATCCCCAGCAAGGCAGTACACCACATCCAGAAGAGTGCCCCGGGGCCACCGATACTGACAGCCGTGGCAACACCGACAATATTGCCAGTTCCAATCGTAGCCGATAGCGATGTCATCAGCGCATTGAAAGGGCTGATATCCCCATCGCCGCCACCCTTTCTCCCAATGAATAATTGCCTGAAACCGTAGCCTATTTTTCGTATTGGCAGCCCGCCCAGACCAACCGTCAAATAGAGGCCCGTGCCGAGAATAAGGCACAGCATCACCGGTCCCCACACAAACCCGTTGATGCTATTGACGACAGCTTGCAGAGTCATGGATTCGCCTAATATCAGTCAATCAAACCTGACGTTGAAGATTTAAGCTGTATGCCCAGTTTATCGCGCTGGGCATACAGACCAAACAGACCACCAGTATGAATAAATACAATATCCGAGGCGCCCTGAAACGCCCCTGCCTTGATTTCCTCAACCATGCCGTAGAACGCCTTACCGGTATAGACCGGGTCAAGTATCAGTCCCTCAAGAGAGGCCATGTGACGGATCGTGGCGAAGACCTCTGCCGTTGCCCGGCCATAGCCGGGACCGATATAACGATCGTTGACCTGAATAGCCACTTGTGTCATGTCCACAGATGTACCGTAACGTCTCGTCCAGTCACTGATATCTTCTCTGATCTTGTTATGAAAATACGCGGCATCATCACAAACGGCAAATCCCACCACAGGTATGTCCAACTGGGATAGGTGGCAACCCAGTGTCAGACCTGCCTGTGTACCCCCAGACCCTGTTGCACAGACAATAGCATCCGGCTTGATCTCGAGCTCCCTGAATTGGCATGCCAGCTCACTGACAGAGTGCAGATAACCCCAAATGCCAATACCGTCACTGGCACCCGTGGGGATGACAAATGGCTTGCGACCCCGACTACGATAGAAATCAAGCCAGTGGTCAATCAACTCAGGCAAGTGTTGATATTGGTTCTGTGGATAACAGCTGATTTCTGCCCCGACCAGACTGTCCAACAGTAAATTGCCATCGGGTGGCTGCTCGGGGGGCTCACCCCTGAGAATCAGGTGCACCTTTAAACCCAGCTGCGCACCCAAAACAGCCGTGGCTCGGCAATGATTGGACTGTAGCCCGCCACAGGTGAGCAGCGTATCAGCGCCCTCTGATATTGCCCGGGCCAGGACAAATTCGAGTTTTCTGACCTTGTTGCCACTGGCGGCACAACCGGTGAGGTCATCACGCTTAACCCAGATTCTAGGGCCAGCCAATTCAGCGGATAACCGCGGCAAAAACTGGAGCGGCGTAGGCAGCTGCGCAAGATGGAGTTTGTCCGGAATCATGGGCAAAAAAAAGGCCGCATATGCGGCCTTCTCTCAGATATCCTTGATGGTGCCTTTGGGCAAAACAGCGTGAACGGCCGCCCTCTGGAACTTTAATTCCACATTATTGGCTACCTGTATCGTCATATAATCATCATCAAGTTTAGTGATTTTACCGAGCAATCCACTATTCATAACCACTTCGTCGCCTTTGCCCAGCGAGCCGGTCAGTTCACGGTGTTCCTTCTGTCGTTTACGCTGTGGGCGGATAATCAGAAAATACATAAACAGAAACAGCCCACCGAACATCAGCAGTGTGAAGATCGGGTTTGGTTCGGAGCCGGACGGAGCAGGCGCCGCCATTACAACCTGTGATAAATCAAATGACATTCGGTTACCTCATTATTTATTTGAACAGTGTGTTATAAAACAGAAGCGGGACTTTAGCGCGATACCGGCCCCACCTCAAACCAGATTTTCCATCACCCACCCCAGAATATCATCGTGGTGAGTTTTCGTTTTAACCTTGTCCATCACCAGCCTGATCT
>DDNV01000072.1:42527-43162 GCA_002341315.1 Cellvibrionales bacterium UBA2511 | reverse complement strand
TGCCCTGCTTATCGATAACAAACGAAGTGCGCAGCACACCCATAAACTCACGGCCCATGAACTTCTTCATGCCCCAGCAGCCATAAGCCTCTGTAACTGCATGATCCTCATCTGAAAGGAGATCAAAATTCAGTTGCTGTTTTTCTTCAAACCGGGCCAACCGTGGATAAGGGTCAGGGCTAATGCCCAGAACAACCGTATCAAGTTTGGCAAATTCAGACTTGGTATCACGGATGCCACAGGCCTGGACGGTACAACCCGGCGTCATGGCTTTGGGATAGAAGTACAACACGACATTTTTATTGCCCTTAAAGTCCGTCAGTTTAATCGTCTCGCCACGCTGATTTTTTAGGCTGAACGCTGGCGCTGCGCTTCCCACTTTAGGAAATGGCATGAATAATGTCTCCTTACTGCGGTGTTTTAGTCATTGGAAGGTATTTAGGGAGCTTACTCTAACAAAAATTTTAGAAACAGGTGCGCTGAAATGTATTGTACTTGCTGACTTGCAGGTTAAGTTGTTCCTTGAGCACTCTGGCCAGCTTGAATCGGTCGGCACGGTTTAGAAATTCGCCCAACCGGTAGCAGTGCCCCAAAGCCACCAGATCGATCAACGGCAATCCCATGGGCCGATCTGG
>DDNV01000072.1:40099-42464 GCA_002341315.1 Cellvibrionales bacterium UBA2511 | reverse complement strand
GGCCATCTACCAGAAATCTCACAGACTGCTGAGGAAATGTCAGGTTAAAGTCAGGAGTGTCTCTACCACGTTCAAGTCTCAGCACACCATTCTGCACAGTAATGACTTCACGAAAATCCAGCTTGCGGAGAGTCAGACGCATCGCTGTGCCCAATGCAACAATCTCAATACCGGCAAAAGGCAGGACTAGCCAGGCACCGTTGAGTGCCATCCCGGCCGCCAGTATCAGCAATACGACAGAAGCGGCAAGCAGCACATAAAGATTGCCCTTCCCATCCATCGAACGATTGGGGCTGAGCACCAGTTGCCTGGCATGATCTGTCAACGCATGGAGGGTAACCATAATTGCTCCTGCACTCAGTATAGACCGTTTACTACAGATTCACCGATCACGAAAACGTTCTCTGAGACATGAAAAAAGGCGCTCAATAGAGCGCCTTTTCCAGAACAACAAACTTAAGGCAAGCAAGCCTCAGGGCAGCAAATGGCTCACAGCATCGCGTTCCTCGGCGAGTTCTTTTTCAGTGGCGGACATTCTGGCACGTGAGAAATCATTCACTTCCAGGCCCTGTACAATTTCCCAGTCTCCATTTTTGCAGACACAGGGGAAGGAGTAGATCAGGCCTTCAGCAATACCATAACTACCGTCACTGTAGACGCCCATGCTGACCCAATCGCCCGAGTTTGAGCCAAGCGCCCAACTGCGCATGTGGTCGATAGCAGCATTTGCGGCTGAAGCTGCGGAAGAAGCACCACGCGCCTTGATGATCGCCGCACCGCGCTGCTGAACTTCAGGGATATAAGTCGATTCGTACCAAGCCTGATCAATCAGGTCAATCGCTGCCTTGCCCTGAACAGTCGCGTGGTGAAGATCAGGATATTGGGTCGAAGAGTGATTGCCCCAAATCGTCATTTTTGTAATATCGTTAATGCTGGTACCGGTCTTCTGGGCCAGCTGGGTCATGGCACGGTTATGATCAAGCCGCGTCATGGCGGTGAACTGGCGAGGGTTAATGTTCGGTGCATTGCGCTGGGCGATCAGTGCGTTGGTGTTCGCTGGATTGCCCACCACCAACACTTTAATGCCGGACGATGCGTTGTCATTGATCGCTTTACCCTGCACAGAGAAAATAGCCGCATTGGCTTCCAGCAAATCCTTGCGCTCCATGCCCGGCCCACGTGGACGAGCACCGACCAAAAGTGCGTAGTCGGCATCCTTGAAAGCAATGTTCGGATCGTCTGTCTGAACAATCCCAGTCAGCAGCGGGAAAGCACAATCATCCAGCTCCATGGCCACGCCCTTGAGCGCCTCCAGGGCTGGCGTAATTTCCAGTAATTGCAGAATGACCGGTTGGTCTTCACCGAGCATTTGGCCCGCAGCGATACGGAACAGTAAAGAATAGCTAATTTGGCCGGCGGCGCCGGTGACGGCAACACGTACAGGTGCTTTCACAATAGATCTCCAAAACAAATTGATAATCAGATGGGGACGACATTATAAGGAAATAGCGAAGAATTTCACTTGTTCAGACAGATGATGAGCATCGATCGAGTGAATAAGTGCGTTCTCAGGGGCGGCGAGCAACCAGGGCGCAAGTATCCAGTAGCGCCTGAACCGGCACTCTCACGTAATCGTGACAATAGAAATCATCGGTCAGAATCACACCGTCCCAAATGACAATATCCAGATCAATCGTTCTGGGGCCAGATTTTATCGGCCCTTTCAGTCGGCCCATCCTGTCCTCCACGGACTTGAGATAATGATTAAAGGGCACTCTATCCAGGGGTGTTTCAATCAGATATGCCGTGTTGAGGAAATCGGGCTGAAACTGATAACCCACGGGTGATGTCTGAATAACGTCGGCTGCCGCCAACAGCGTCGTTTCAGCAGCCAGAATCTCATAACAACGTGCAATATTCCTGTCTGCCTCGATATTGGAACCGACGGAAACAATAACGCGATGCAGATGATCATCCTTTGGCTCATTCAACTTTATCACCAGATTCATAGTCTTCAGCATTGAGACCCTGGTGGTTCATACCTTCACCTCCGTCCACAAACAGTATTTGACCTGTAACGAATTCACTATCCAGTAAATAGTTCATAGCCCGAGTCAGGTCTTCCACCCTGCCCTGGCGCTGTAGCGGAATGCCCTGAATCCGCCAATCAATATAATCGCCGGTGCGGGTTTCCCCCGGTAACACTACTCCAGGGGCTATGCCATTGACCCGGATTCGCGGCGAGAACTCTATTGCCGCCAGCTTTATAAACTCAGCCAGTGCTTTTTTTGACATAAGATAAGCACCATACTGATATTGCTGAAAGGCGATTTTGTTATCCAGAATGTTAATAATGGAGCCGCAT
>DDNV01000072.1:37731-40037 GCA_002341315.1 Cellvibrionales bacterium UBA2511 | reverse complement strand
GCTTGCTTTGCGAAGCTCCCGGATAACAGGTAGGGAGCAAAAAAATTGACTGAGAACTGTTTCTGCAGTAATGCGCGGTCTGTATTCGCTATCGTCCCGGCATCGTAAGCCGAGGCACTGTTAATTAATACCTGAAGGCGTGGAAAGCAGTGATACACCTGTTCCACCAAGCACCCGGGGTCATCATCAGCGAGATCAAACGGGAATGTTTCACAGCGAACTCCTCTGCGCCGGATCAATTCAGCCTGCTGCAGCGCCTGCTCAGTGGAATGGTGATAATGAAGCGCAATATCGCAACCACGATCTGCCAGTGCGGTCGCGAATGCCAGGCCAAGTCGGGTAGCGGCACCGGTCACCAGCGCTGCAGGACGCTGCTGTTCTTTGTCGGTCATGGTAATCTCCAATCCAGTCTCCAATCATTTCATTGAAGGTAGCCGGGATCAACTGGCGAGCCCAATCGGGCAAGTATGACCGAGTAATTGTAGATTCCATCAAACATTTTCAGCTGACTGGGGTCTATGAAGGGTCAACTTTGATAAACTAAACCCTTTACTGATCAAGAGACAATTTCATCTGATGCCTCATTTTATTCGCAACACCCTCTGTCTACTGCTGTTAACACTGACATCAATAGCTCTTGCCAAGGTCAGCTACAGTCCCGAGCAACCCAAAACAGCCATTGAAATTGTCAATGAACTGACCAGCAAGCACTACAGCAAGCAGGTTCTGGATGATGGCTTATCCAACCGTTTTCTTTCCCAATATGTCAACAATCTCGATCCAGCCAAAAGTTATCTTCTCCAGAGTGATATTGATGAATTCAAGCGCTGGGAAAACGAGCTGGACAATATGCTCAAGAAAGGAGACCTGAGTGCCGGCTTTTATATTTTCAATCGTTACCAGGAGCGTGCCCAGTCACGCCTGCAAGCTAACATCGACTTGTTGGAAAGCGGCTTTGAGTTTGATCTCACCGAAGATGACAGCCTGAATATGGATCTGGAGCAGGCCCAATGGCCAGCGTCAGCCCAGGCTGCTGATGTTTTCTGGAAAAAACGGATCAAGGAGTCATACCTACGGCTGATTCTCAGCGACAAAGAGCCCGATGCTGCCCGCTCCCTACTGGTAAAACGTTATACCAACCTGCTAAACCAGCTATCGCAGCGTGACAGCGAGGATATTTTCCAGATTTTCATGAACTCTCTGGCTGAATTGTACGACCCCCATACCAGTTACATGTCGCCTCGCTCCATGGAGAACTTCCGCATTGCCATGTCGCTGTCTCTGACCGGTATCGGCGCAGTGCTCCAACGAGAGGATGAAAACACCAAAGTAGTAAGGATCATTCCAGGAGGACCTGCAGACAAACAGGGGATTCTCAAGGCCGGGGATAAAATTATCAGTGTTGGACAGGGCGAAGAGGAAGGGGTCGATGTCATCGGCTGGAGACTGGATGATGTCGTGGACATGATTCGCGGAGCCAAGGATACCATCGTCAAGCTTGAAATTATGCCGGCAGTGGGTGAAGCCGCCGGCAGCACCCGAGAAATTGCCATTGTCAGAGACAAGATCCAGCTCGAGGAGCAAGCTGCAAAATCTGAAATTATTGAGGTGAAAAACGATTCCGGTAATTACCGTTTCGGTGTCATTACCATCCCAACTTTTTATCTTGATGTAGAGGCCTTTTACAATAGGGATCCCGAATTCAAGAGTACCACCAAGGATGTTCAACGCCTGTTGGGCGAAATGGCCGATCAGAATATCGACGGCGTCATTCTGGATCTGCGCAATAATGGCGGCGGTTTTCTACAGGAAGCGACCACGCTGACAGACCTGTTCATTGATCCGGGTCCGATCGTGCAAGTCCGCGATGCCAATGAAGTGGTGTCACGCAATCATCGCTCACGTTACAACGCCTACTATAGAGGCCCACTAATGGTGATGACTAACCGACTCAGTGCCTCTGCCTCAGAAATTTTTGCCGGAGCGATTCAGGACTACGAAAGGGGCTTTGTTGTTGGCGAGCAGACTTTCGGTAAGGGGACCGTTCAGATACAACTGCCGGTTCGCGAGGGGCAGTTAAAGTTGACTGAATCGAAATTTTACCGCGTTTCAGGTGAAAGCACCCAGAATCTCGGCGTAGTTCCCGACATCGAACTGCCTGCATTTTATGATGCTGAAATCGTTGGCGAAAGCAGCGAAAAAAATGCACTTCCCTGGGACAAAATAAATGCCGTCCCCCATCGCCGCTATAACCTGACAGATCTACCCGTTGACAGATTGGTTGAACGTCACAAGTCCCGACTCAA
>DDNV01000072.1:36356-37612 GCA_002341315.1 Cellvibrionales bacterium UBA2511 | reverse complement strand
CCCGACCTCCGCTACCTCAGTGATGAGCTGACACTGATGAAAGAGCGCAGAGCACAGCAATCGATATCACTGAATGAAGAGCAACGTCGCCAAGAGGCCAAGGAGTATGATTTAACAAGGTTGGCCATTGAAAACAAACGTCGGTCTGCAAAGGGATTATCGCCCTATGACACTGTCGAGGCATGGCAGGCAGAAAATTCTGTCGACGCCGACCCTGATGCGGAGAAAACAATACCACTACCGGAACGCGACCCACTACTCTACGAGACTGGCAATATTTTTGCCGATGTGCTGCTTATGAGTGATGCCAGGTCCATGTTGGTACAACAGCCCTGAGCCTGATTGATAGCCCTGAGCCTGATTGACAGCCCTGGGACGGCTCTCATTCGACGTTATCCATCGGCTTGAAGTCAATCAAGCTGCTGGATAACGCCAGGTCGTCAATTAAAGCTATCGGGACTCCAACTAGAAAGCAGATTCAGAACACCTACCGTGGTCGCTGGAACAAGACATGTATATCGTTTCTTTTAACGTAAACGGATTGCGATCCCGCCTTCACCAGCTGAAAGCCGTTATCGACAAATATTCTCCAGATGTTATCGGCCTCCAGGAAACCAAGGTTGAAGATGCGCTGTTTCCCATCGATCAGATACAGGAAATGGGCTACGATGCGGTTTATCACGGTCAGAAAAGCCACTATGGTGTCGCCCTGCTCTATCGGGTACCCGTCACTCAGCAAATGAAAGGACTGCCTGGTGACCCGGAAGACCGCCAGAAAAGACTGGTGTATGGGAAGTTCGCTCTCAACAACCGTACCGTCCATGTCTATAACGGGTATTTCCCCCAGGGTGAAAACCGAAGCCACCCACAAAAATTCCCCTGTAAAGAACTGTTCTACAAAGATCTAACACACCATTTATCGAGCGTTCACGCCAGTGGCGACTACGTCATTGTGATGGGCGATATGAACATCGCCCCTCTCGACCGGGATATTGGTATTGGCGACGAAAACCGCAAACGCTGGCTGCGCAGTGGTAAATGCTGCTTTCTGCCAGAAGAGAGAACATGGCTATCCAGCCTCCAGAGTCTGCCACTAAAAGACAGTTTTGATTATTTTCATCCGGATGAACCCAACCGATTCAGTTGGTTCGACTACCGCAGCCGGGGGTTTGAGGCGACACCGAAACGCGGTCTCCGAATTGACCTTATTCTCGCCTCGGAAAACCTCCTGCCTATTACCATTGATGCCGGTATTG
>DDNV01000072.1:18757-36246 GCA_002341315.1 Cellvibrionales bacterium UBA2511 | reverse complement strand
TACCAGATCAGAGCCATGGAAAAACCCTCCGACCATTGCCCAATCTGGTTGTCTCTCAAGCCCTGACCAAAAGTTTGTCAACCGATACCTCACCGGTACGTTCTAATGAGCATTACTGAAGAAATGGAGTACCCGGCATGCAAAAACTTCTTGTTCTCGGTCTGCTGAGCATATCAATCATACTTGGCATGGCACCGGCCCTGGCCGGGGATCGCGACCACAAACCAAAGTTTCGTGCTGAATACCGCCACGACTATCACCACGACTATCGCAGGAGCTATCGGGATGATTATCGATATGGCCAAAAGCATGACCAATACCGTAGTCGCAAATTTCATTCACACGACAACAGGCATTACAAGTACAAAAAACACTATGGTCATTACAGCAGGCACAAAAAACATGATCACTATCGGAGAAGTGACTCGGATGATTACATCTATATCATTGGTGGAGCAGTGCTGTTAAATGAAATACTGCACCACCGTCGTTGACAGAGGGCCAGTGGTCCATGTTGCTGACCTTATTGGATAATCCGGCAGGTAACGACAAAAGGAACGGGATTCTGACGCAGCGATCTATGGAAAACTTTTTGTCGTCGGTAGAGCGCAGGGCCTACGCCATCGCAGTAACCTCCCTTGCGGATAGGGAAGATGCGCTGGATATTGTGCAGGAGGCCATGACCCAACTGGTGGTCAGCTATGCGCACAAGCCATGCGGCGAATGGCGCCCGCTGTTTTACCGGATATTGCAGAGTAAAATCAATGATTTGCACCGTAAAAGAAAATTTCAGAGGCAGTTTAAAGGATGGCTTTCCCACTTCAGAAACAAACAGGGTGACGAGACCGAAGAAGACCCTATCGAAGCCGTTGCAGGGCCTGACAGTACAACACCACATACACGACATGAGCGCGAACGTCAGATAAGTGTTCTGAAAGAGGCACTGATCCATCTCCCTTCTCGCCAACAACAGGTTTTTATGTTGCGCTGCTGGGAAGGCCTCAGTACAAAAGAAACAGCAATAGCCATGAAGTGCAGTGAGGGCAGCGTTAAAACCCATTATTCCCGCGCATTAAGCAAGCTTCGGGACACACTGGGAGATTACTGGTATGACTGATCTAGAGAAACAACTACAGGACACCTTGCGTCACTCTGAAAACGAGCTCGATTCTGCAACAGCCCATCGCCTTGTGGTAGCAAGAAACTCGGCTCTCAATGCAGTCAATCAACGCAGATGGCCAGGGTTTTTTATCCCGGTTGTCAGCATGGCGGCAATCTCTCTGGTAGCAGTTATACTGGTGTTCTTACCACCCACACAAAATCTGCAACAAAATAGCTCCCCTGAAGAAGAGTTCATGCTCAGTGAAGAAATCGATCTTTACGAAGATATGGAATTCTATTCCTGGCTGGCCAGCGACACATCCCATCTGAAGGGCTGATACATGTATAAAAGCATATTCTATCGCGGTTATTTTTTACGGACTGTGTTCACTATTACCCTAGTTGGATCCTTCTCACTGCCGGGACAGGCTTACCAGGGTGAGTTTTATGTTCCGGGCAATAGCCATCTCAGCCAGGTCATAAACCCCTTCGAGGCTACCGGAAGCCATCGTCATTATGCTGAAAAAGACAAAGTGCACTCCTCCAAACACCACAAGAAGGACTGGAAACAGCGTTATGAATCAATGACGCCAGCAGAGAGGGATAAACTGGAGAAACGACGCGAGTATTTTAAATCCCTATCGCCGGAAGAACGCCAACGTATCCATCAGGCACGTGAAAAATTTCACAACCTGCCCGCCGAGAAACGTGAGGCGCTAAAAGAACGATGGCGCAGTATGTCGCCCGAACAGCGGAAGGAATTCCACAAGAAAATGGGTCGGGATGGCGGCTTCTCAGAAAAAAACAGGGACTAAAAAAACCGGTCAAAAGACCGGTTTTTTTACGGTTTGCCCATCTCTCAGAGCTGCGCTTCAATGGCGGGAATCAGCTCAAACAGATCACCGACCAGACCATAATCTGCCACCTGAAAAATAGGTGCTTCCGGATCCTTGTTAATCGCTACAATGACTTTGCTATCTTTCATTCCTGCCAGATGCTGAATCGCACCTGAGATACCTACGGCAATATACAGTTCCGGAGCAACAATTTTACCTGTCTGGCCCACCTGCATATCATTGGGTACAAAGCCCGCGTCCACAGCTGCACGGGATGCCCCCATTGCCGCACCAAGCTTATCGACCAGTTTTTCCAGCATAGCGAAACCCTCACTGCTGCCCATGCCGCGACCACCCGCAACCACGACCCGGGCAGAGGTCAATTCCGGGCGCTCGGAAACGGCCAACTCCTGACCTATAAAGGTGCAGTTGTCCTGATTGTGTACACTGGAAATCTGTTCAATGGTAGCACTACCTCCCTCTGCCACAACCGCCTCAAATGCCGTGGAGCGCACAGTGAGCACCTTAACTTCGTCGCTGCTTTGCACTGTCGCGATGACATTGCCCGCGTAGACTGGCCGCTTGAAGGTGTCAGGGCTTATCACCTCGCTGATATCTGAAATAGCCTGCATATCGAGCAGAGCAGCCACTCGCGGCATGAGATTTTTTCCAGTCGTGCTGGCCGGCGCCAGTACATGACTGAAACCTTCAGCAATCTCGGCAACCAGAGGTGCCACGTTCTCGGCCAGATGATGGCTATAGACAGGATTGTCAGCCAGAAGTACTTTTTTGATACCAGGCACCTTTGACAGCTTGTCAGCCACGTCAGCACAATCAGAGCCCGCTACCAATACGACAATATCACCACCAATCGCCTGCGCTGCGCTGATACTGTTCAACGTCGAGGGCCTAAGATCTTGGTTATCATGCTCAGCAACAATCAGAATGCTCATCGGATCACCTTCGCTTCATTTTTCAGTTTGTCCATCAACTCATCAACATCGGCCACTTTAATGCCGGCCGCCCGCTGAGCCGGCAGTTCAACCTTCAGCAGTTTGACGCGCGGTGAAATGGAAACACCCAGCTCCTCCGGGGTTGAAGTATCCAGAGGTTTCTTTTTGGCCTTCATAATATTGGGCAGAGAGGCATAGCGCGGTTCATTTAAGCGCAGATCAGCAGTCACAATTGCAGGCAATGTAAGCGCCAGTGTTTGTAACCCACCATCAATCTCACGCGTAACCTTAGCCTTATTATCGCCAGCCAGCTCAAGTTTTGAGGCAAAAGTGCCCTGAGGGTACCCAGTCAGCGCCGCAAGCATTTGCCCCGTCTGATTATTATCGCCGTCGATTGACTGTTTACCCATCAGGACAAGATCCGGTTGTTCGCGATCACACAACACTTTCAGACACTTGGCGATGGCCAACGGTTCGAGCACATCTTCTGTAACCACCAACAAAGCCCTGTCTGCACCCAGCGCCAGTGCTGTACGCAACTGTTCCTGAGCCTGTTGAGGCCCTATCGAAACGACAATAATTTCATTGGCAAGGCCCTGTTCCTTAAGACGCACCGCCTCTTCCACAGCAATTTCGCAAAAAGGATTAATCGACATTTTGACATTATTAAGATCAACGTCGGCAGCATCGGCTCGGGGTCTCACCTTGACGTTGTAGTCCACCACGCGCTTGATAGCGACAAGTACTTTCATGGAATACCCTTTGAAATTCATTGGTTAGCATTGAGGGGTGCTAATCATGCCGCCACCATCAAGCCAAATCAAGGCAAAGGGAGGTTTTCAGACAATCAATTACTGACCTCGTAGTACTGACTGGCGGGTCCTAAATCCGCATGGCACCGTGGGTCTATACAGGCTAGAATTCACACCCTCCGCACACCGGACATGACAGACCGAAACCCTATGGAGAATGCTGTGGAACGTGAATATATGGATTACGACATCGTTATTGTCGGGGCCGGGCCAGCGGGCTTATCAGCGGCCTGTCGCTTGAAACAGATCAACCCCGACCTGTCTGTTGTGGTTCTTGAAAAAGGCTCGGAAGTCGGCGCCCATATTCTCTCGGGTGCCGTCATGGAGCCAACCGCCCTGGATGAACTATTCCCCGACTGGAAAACGCTCGGTGCACCGCTCATCACAGAGGTTCGCCAGGACAATATCTATGTATTCAACAAAACCCGGGGAATAAAGGTTCCATCCCTGTTTGTGCCTAAAACCATGCACAATGCCGGCAATTACATTATCAGTCTTGGCAATTTCTGTCGCTGGCTGGCTGATCAGGCCGAACAGCTGGGTGTAGAAATTTTCCCCGGTTTCGCTGCTGCAGAAGTACTCTACGATGACAAAAATAACGTTCGCGGCGTTGCTACCGGCGATATGGGCCTCGCAGCTGATGGCAGCCATAAAACAGACTATACCCCCGGCATGGAGCTCCGGGGCAAATACACATTTTTTGCCGAAGGATGCCGGGGACACCTTGGCAAACAGCTGATTGAGCACTTCTCCCTCGATGACAACGCCCTGCAGCCACAGCACTACGGGATTGGTATCAAAGAACTCTGGCAAATACACCCAGAAAAACACCATCAAGGTCTTGTGGTTCACAGTGCGGGTTGGCCCCTGAGTGAAACAGGCTCTTCCGGTGGCGGCTTTCTGTACCATATGGAAGACAATCTTGTATCAGTGGGCCTGACGATAGACCTCTCCTATTCCAACCCGCATCTCAGTCCATTTGATGAATTCCAGCGCTACAAACAACACCCGGTCATCAGACAATATCTCGAGGGAGGAGAAAGAGTATCCTACGGTGCCCGAGCTCTGGTTAAAGGTGGCATGCAATCTCTGCCCAAGATGACCTTCAGTGGTGGAGTTTTGTTGGGAGATAATGCGGGCACGCTCAATTTTGCAAAAATCAAGGGTATCCATTGTGCAATGAAAACCGGCATGATAGCTGCCGAAAGTGCTGCAGAGGCCATTGCGAGCAACAGGCAACAGGATGAACTGACAGCCTTCAACAGCAGCTATCAGTCCAGCTGGGCTTATCAGGAACTGCACAGGCACCGCAATTTTGGCCCCGCACAACACAAATGGGGCAATATTATCGGCTCGGCCTATGCTTTTATCGATATCAATATTTTCAATGGTCACCTGCCCTGGACACTCACTGATCCCAGACCCGATCATGCCAGACTCAAGCCTGCCTCAGAGTCAAAAACCATTGATTACCCAAAACCGGATAACAGGCTCACCTTCGACAAACTGTCTTCGGTTTTCATATCCAACACCAATCACGAGGAGGCACAACCCTGCCACTTGAAATTGGTAAATCCTGAGATACCAATCAGCCACAATCTGCCTCTCTATGATGAACCTGCTCAGCGCTATTGCCCCGCTGGGGTTTATGAGGTTGTTCAGGAGACAGGGGGAGAAAAGCGTTTTCAGATCAATGCACAGAACTGTGTGCACTGTAAAACCTGTGATATCAAGGATCCCAGCCAGAATATTATATGGGTTGCACCCGAGGGCGGCGGCGGACCGAACTACCCAAACATGTAGATATAGATCAAATAGTTATACATGAAAATTAATTTAGTTTATTGGTATGGCTGGCCGCGTGGTAAGGCCGTTACTCCGGAGTCAATTAGATTCTTGCCGCACCTATGTAGAATGATGAATCTCGGCTCGACTGGCATTCGCATTCAAACTGGCAATTTTGTCATCGCGTAATTGGCCACGATTACCCATGGTGATACCAATGTTGCCGATAAAGTTCAAAAAGTCTTCCTTGTCTTCTACCGCTGCGCCATAACTGACATTAAAATACGCCTCAACCGCACCCTGAGCGAGAGCCCAGCAGGCCATATAATGATAATGGGGCGGGACATCTTCGAGCACACCCTTTTCTATAAGCTTGGCAAGCATTGAATGCAGCGCATCCACATTGGAGCGTCGCAATGCATGCAGCTCATCCATTTTATCAACCACTTCATGATTGTCATGGAGCCGGACTTCCAGTAATTGCACCAGACGATCCAGTGATGGGTCAGCGAGACGGGCCTGAAAATAGGAGCGAGCAGCAGCTCCGGGATCACCCGCTTCTGCAGCCTCAATCCCCTGGCGAAGATTTTCAGTGATATGGCGCTCGTAATCGAGCACGATACGCATCAGAATTTCTGTTTTGGTGAGAAAGTGTTTGTAAATGGTCCCTTTACCGACACCAGCCTCACGGGAAATGGCGGACACTGTCACCTTGTCAACGCCGTCCCTGATCAACAGACACAGTGCCTTCTCAATAATCGTTTCCTCGCGTTCCAGGAAACGCCTTTTCTTTGCGCGAATTTTTTCAGTGCTATCAGAGATTGATCGTGGCATCAGATACTCTAGGTGGCTTTTCCAGCGGACGATGATTGTCCGATGAAAACTCAAATACTGTCAATGGTCACACTAGTGAACCCGGGCAAGGGCATGCGGCGAGCCGTGGACTCTTCAATTGAGAATGATATAATGCGCGCCGCCGGTGTGTAGCGCAGCCTGGTAGCGCACTTCCTTCGGGAGGAAGGGGTCGGAGGTTCGAATCCTCTCACACCGACCAACTATTAAACCCACGTTTTCGTGGGTTTTTTGTTGCTCACGGCGCCCAGCAATCAGTTCGTGTCTTTTTTAAATAACCCAGGGTCGCTATAACGTTTTTCAGGTTGATAGCTGCCATAGGTGCTTAATAGATCGCTCCAGTTGCTGCTACCTGCACAATGAAAGTAACGCAGCTTCATCACCATTGCCGCCTCTCGACACCGGTCAGCTGTCAGAAACTGGCTGTCCTGTAATGTAAAGGTTTCATCGAACGGGCTGTCCTTGACCAGCAGATCATAGGTGGGATAAAACAGATAAACACCAACCAGAATTACAATCACTAGAACGGATTTCATTGGCCCCTCTCTAGAGTCGCTGCGCACACAGGTATGATAGCTCTGAAAATATCAAAGACGGGGATCCTGAAGGCGGAACCAAATCACAAAGCTGGCCAGAAGACAGGACAGCGAACCCAGCTGGAAAGCCATCAGCGGACTGAAATCCCATATTAGGCCCCCTGCCCCGGAGCCGACAGCACCGCCAAACCCCAGACAGAACGCACTGTACAGAGCCTGGGCCTTACCCTGATTCCCCGCTTCAAACAGGCGGCGGATGCAATCGATACCCGCTGCATGATAGGCCCCAAAGGTCAACGCATGACATACTTGGGCAAGCACCAATATTACCGGTTGTTCAGGGAAGTAGCCTATCAACAGCCAGCGCAATGTGGCCACCAACAGGCAACTGATCATAATTATACGCACACCAAAACGCGGCAAGAGGCGATGCATAATGACAAACAGAAAGACCTCGGCAATGACACCCACTGACCACAGGATACCGATCTCACTCCTGCTGTAATCGTGAGACTCCATGTAAATACTGAAAAAACTGTAATAGATGCCATGGGACAGCTGCATCAGCATGCCTGCCACAAAAAAAGCCACCACAACGGGTTGTTTCAGGACGGAAGCAAATGTCTGTGAGACAACTTCAAACTGTCGATAGCCAGGAGTGGGCACGGCGAGACTGGACAGAAAAATCCCCATCAGCAACAGCAGGCCGATGACGGGTAATGTATTGATGCTGTATCTGTCGAACCAGGCACCACTGCCTAACACAAACACAATAAAGCCAACAGAACCCCACACCCGGATACGACTGTAGTTTTCTGGTCGTTGATGTAAAAAACTGGTGGTTACCACCTCTTGCTGGGGCAACACTGCATTCCAGAAAAAACTGTATCCAGCCATCACCAATGTAATGGCCCAGAAACCCTGGTTAATAAAAATGCCGGCAAAGCACAGGCAGGCCAGCAATGCACCCAAACGAATAATTGCCAACCGCTCACCGGTATAATCGGCAATCCAGGCCCAGATATTTGGCGCAATCACCTTGGTGGCCATGGGAATAGCCAGTAAAAAGCCTATCTCGGTAGCCGTGTAGCCAAGCGACTGCAAATATAGAGACCAATAGGGAAACAGCGCACCCAACAGGCCAAAGAAACAGAAATAGAACGCAGACAACCGCCAGTATGGAACTGTCTCGTGAGTCACAAAGAAAACAGTTGTCTAACTGCCAGTGCTGGCAGGGATTGGTGGCAGACCGCTACTCACATGCATATTCTGGGCACGATGACGCAACAGGTGATCCATCAGAGTAATTGCGAGCATAGCCTCAGCAATCGGCGTGGCACGAATACCCACGCAGGGATCATGTCTTCCTGTGGTTACAACCTCAATTGCATGGCCATTAATATCCACTGAACGACCGGGAACCCGCAAGCTACTGGTCGGTTTTAACGCCAGATGAGCAACGATATCCTGACCCGAGGAAATACCACCCAGCACACCTCCCGCATGGTTGGACAGAAAACCCTCCGGGATGATTTCATCGCGATGATCAGTACCTCGTTGGGCAACCGAATCAAACCCGGCGCCAATTTCAACGCCCTTGACAGCATTGATACTCATCAGACCATGAGCGATCTCCGCATCAAGCCGGTCAAACACCGGCTCGCCAAGGCCCGGTGGGACACCAGTGGCAATGACGGTGATTTTTGCACCAACAGAGTCACCCTCCTTGAGCAGCTGTTGCATGTAGGTTTCCATTTCCGGAACCTTGTCGGGATCGGGGCAAAAGAAGGGATTATTTTCTATCTCATCAAAGAGAACCTTCTCGGCTTTGATCGGGCCCAGTTGTGAGAGATATCCACGAATCGTTATGCCGGCAATTTCTAGCAGGTATTTTTTGGCAATCGCGCCAGCCGCAACACGCATGGCGGTTTCGCGTGCAGACGACCGGCCACCGCCACGGTAATCCCGAATACCATATTTCTGAAAATAGGTGTAATCAGCGTGCGCCGGCCGAAACTGATCCTTGATATTGGAATAATCCTTAGAGCGTTGGTCAGTATTCTCAATGATTAATCCGATCGGGGTTCCAGTCGTCCTGCCCTCAAATGTGCCCGACAGGATTTTCACCTGATCGCCTTCACGTCGCTGTGTGGTGTAGCGTGACTGACCCGGTTTGCGCCGATCCAGGTCCCGCTGCATGTCCTGTTCGGTTAAACACAGTCCGGGGGGACAGCCATCGACAATGCAGCCCAGAGCAGCACCATGGCTTTCACCGAAGGTGGTCACGGTAAACAGCTTGCCAATGGTATTGCCAGACATAGGATTTTCCAGGTTATCGGTTCGTAAGAATGCCCGTATCAACTCTCCTGAGAACAGGAGATACCAAGGCAGTAAGAAAGGAATTTTATACGATCAGCTCTACTCTGTCGTGGTTAGTCGATGTCCAACGACAAACGATATGCACGCAGCTGCTGTGCGGTCAGTAAAAAAACCCCATGACCACCGCGCTCAAAATCTATCCACAGGAATGATATGGTCGGGAATGCATCCTCGAGAGCCAGCCATGAATTGCCCACCTCAACGATAAGAGAACCTTCCTCCGTGAGATAATCCAGTGCCTCATTAATCAGACGGCGAGTAAAATCCAAACCATCAATCCCTGAAGCTAACCCGATAGCCGGTTCGTGCAGAAACTCACTGGGCATGTCTGCGAGATCCTCTGCATCCACATAGGGAGGGTTCGCAACGATCAGATCAAAACGTTGACCGCAGAGACCGGCAAACAGATCTGATTCTGCAGTGATAACCCGTTCACTTAACTGATAACGTTGAATATTTTTCTCGGCCACATCCAGTGCATCAACCGAGATATCACTTAGTACCACGTGGGCCTCCGGGAAGTAATGGGCGCAGGCAATGCCAATACAGCCACTGCCGCTACAGAGGTCCAGAACAGTTGCCGGCGAGGTTTTTAACCAGGGGGAAAACCCGGATTCAATCAGTTCTGCTATAGGTGACCGCGGCACCAATACTCGCTGATCTACAGCGAACGACAACCCGGCAAACCAAGCCTCACCAATGAGATAAGCTGCCGGAATACGCTCGTTAATACGCCGGTCAAACAGGCTGGTGATACGCGATTGCTCGTCAGTGGAAAGTGACCGCTGCAGGACACTGACATCGCTATCCCAGGGCAGATTCAAAACAAACAACACCAAGCTGAGGGCCTCGTCCCAGGCATTGTCAGTGCCGTGACCAAAACACAGCCCTGCAGCTTCAAAGCGACCTGCACCCCAATTGATAAAATCCCCAACCCTGGCGGGTATTATTCTTTGATTTTTCATGCTGTCATTGTACTTTTGCTGTCAACAAATGGCTTTAGGTTTACCTATCGCCGACGTAGGGTTATGCTCCGGACTCTACAGCTAATGGCCGAGAACATTTGTGAAAATTACCGATTGCTACACCCAAATTATTGAGTCTACAGGGGAAAAGGTTTCCCGGGCAGGACTGAAGGATACACCCAAGCGCGCAGCCAAAGCATTTGAGTTTATGACTCGTGGCTATCACCAGAATCTTGATGACGTCATCAATGGGGCCCTGTTTCCCTCTGATGCCAATGAAATGGTTATCGTCAAGGACATCGAGCTCTATTCACTCTGCGAGCATCACTTACTGCCATTCATCGGCAAATGTCATGTTGCTTATATTCCCGATGGAAAGGTGCTGGGTCTTTCAAAGGTTGCCAGAATTGTGGACATGTATGCCCGTCGTCTCCAGATTCAGGAGACACTGGTTGCCCAGATAGCGAACACCATTGAGTCGGTCACCGGGGCAAATGGGGTTGCCGTCATTATTGAAGCCAAACACATGTGTATGATGATGCGGGGTGTAGAGAAGCAAAACTCGGTAATGAAAACGTCCGCCATGCTCGGCTCATTCAGGGACAATCAAGCCACCCGGAATGAGTTTCTCTCACTGATCAACTGTTAGTTTCTCTTGTTGTATCGGCTCAAATTCCCAGAGGATAGTATTCGAGGATTCAGCCCGGCTCCGGGGTGGTCAACCACTTCAGTTCAGCACAACCTCGGCTGAAAGCCGTAACATCAAGGCAAGCCAGTGAACTGGTGGTCATTGACCACCCCAAACCAGTCTGATCTGTCAAATACTCAAGAATTTTGCCAATTAGAGGCTGATGACCAAGCAACAGTACCGTTTCTTCCAACATGGAACCCAGACGGCTTTCAACGGCAGCCACACTACTTTCGGGACGTAGCACATCATCAAACAACAGCGATCCCTGATAATTGAGTGTTTCCGCCAAAACTGTCATGGTTTGCCGGGCACGAAGAACCGGGCTACAGAGCACTAAAGCAAGCCCGGACAGTTCCGTCCAGTGCTGCGACAACACAGATTCGAGGTCTTTTTTGCCCCCAGCCGACAATGACCTTTCACCGGCCATGCCACTATAGGGTGCATCGCCATGTCGCAGTAGGTAAATCAGCACCGGCTTTTACTACTCGCTTTTTTCCTTTTGAGCATCATCAACTGATGCAGCTTCCGCTCCAGATTTCTGACTGACAAAAGAGGGCACATCCTCATCTGAAGCAGAGGAATACTCCTCAGCAGGTATCTCGTCCACTTCTGCGTCCGCCCAGTGATCCACCACAGAGGCCTGAGTTTCAGGCCAATCTGTAAAGGGATAGGGTTTTTCCTCGGAATTGTAGGTGAGAAAAAGAACCGCCTGACAGACCCATTGAGCAGTACCCTGCCCCAATGTTCTCAGATTTCGGTTGTCCTCCCCGCTAACCAACACCACCAAAAACTGGATGATAGTAACGATCAGTACCACAAAACGCGCGACCACTAACAACATGACAAACAGAATCATATAAAGCAGCCGAATCCAGGTATCGACATTTAATACATTGACCTTAAACGTCTCTTTCATGACATTCCCCTGCAGTAAACTCAACATCGGTACTTTGCTCAGCGAGCATCAGACTACTGAGCACCTCACTGACCGGCTTTTTATTGAACATGGTTTCATAGAGAGCGCTGACCAGAGGCATATAAATACCCAATTCTTCAGCCTCCTGTTTGATGATTTTGGTGGTGTTGACGCCCTCTGCAACTTGCCCTACTTTTGCAACTGCTTGATCGAGTGTCAAGCCCTCGCCCAGTGCAAAGCCTATCTGATAATTCCGGCTCAGCGGGGAAGTACAGGTAACGAATAAATCACCGACCCCGCTCAGCCCCAGAAAAGTCATCGGGTTCGCTCCCAGCTTGGCGGCAAACCGGCTCATTTCTGCAAGACTGCGGGTAATTAATACACTGGTGGTATTTTGTCCCATTTTCATGGCTGCACCCATACCGGCAGCAATCCCATAGATATTTTTTAAAGCACCGGCCAACTCCACACCAAAGCGATCGCGATTGGCATAAACGCGAAAATAGGAAGAGCCCAGCAACACTTGCACCTCCTTGCATAAGCGCTCATCGTCGCTGGCAATAACTGTAGCTGTGATGGCTCTGTTGACGATTTCCTTGGCAAGATTGGGCCCACTGATGACCCCAACCCTGGCCTCTGGAAGTTCCTCTTCAAGGATTTCACTCATCAGCTTGAATGTGTTGGCTTCAATCCCTTTGGCAGTGCTGATAACCATGGCCTGGGGAGCAATATACTGTCTGGCGTCTTTCGCTAAAGCGCGAAATGCGGAACTGGGGACAGAAAAGAATATAACCTCGGCCCCCTCTAGGCTTCCATGAAGGTCACTGGATACTTGTAGATTCTGGTGTAGCTGATAGCCGGGAAGATAGAGGTGGTTTTCACGTGTTTGGCGGCAGCGTTCAACATTCTCTTCATCCCGCATCCACAAGACCACATTTCGACCATTGGTCGCAATCATATTGGCAATGGCGGTACCAAATGTACCGCCGCCCAGAACTGCAATTTTTTGTGATGCCACCATGCTTCCAACTTCTGATTATCGTTGTTTTCGGGATTATAGGTTGAAGCCAGGGAGCACGGCTATGATGCTCCCTCAAACAAAAGCTGGTTGAGTCGGCGAACGAAGAGGCTGGGGTTGTCCAGTTGATCACCGGCGGACAGCACAGCCTGATCGTAAAGCAATGACACCAGATCAGCACATCGTTCAGTATCTTCCTCCTTGCTCAGCTGATTGATAAGCGGATGATGGGCATTGATCTCGAGTGTCGGTTTATCTGTAGGAACTGGCTGTCCGGCTGCTTCCATCAATTTTCTCATTTGCGGACTCAATGCATCCTCAGCATACACCAGACAGGCAGGCGAGTCCGTCAACCGTCGGGTTTCCCTGACAGTTTCGACCTTGTCGCTCAGGCGACTGGCAATTTTGTCGATCAGTTCTGATGAAGCCTGTTTTTTCTCACTGTCACTATCTTCTTTCTCCGAGTCGTCAGTAAGAACGGTATCTTCCAGCTCTCCTTTCGCAATGTCCTGCAGCACTTTCCCATCAAACTCATGAATATGGGAAACCGTCCATTCATCGAGACGCTCGGTCAACAAAAGCACTTCTACATTCCGCTTGCGGAAAACCTCAAGGTAGGCACTGTTACGGGCTGCAATCATATTATCTGCCACAAGATAGTATATTTTTTCCTGCCCTTCCTTCATACGGGACAGATAATCTGCCAATGAAGCGGTTTCCTTTTCATCTTCTGTGTTGGTCGTAGCAAAACGAAGGAGTCCCGCAATCCGCTCACGGTTCGCATAATCCTCTGCCGGGCCCTCCTTCAAAACGGTACCGAACTCCTTCCACATTTTGTCATAGTCATCCGGAGACTCTTTGGCCATCTTGTCCAGCATATCCAGCACGCGCTTTACCAGTGCGGAACGGATGGAGTCCACAGCGGGACTGTGCTGTAGGATTTCCCGCGAGACATTCAGTGGCAGATCGTTGGAATCCAGGACCCCTCGGATAAAACGCAAGTATGAAGGCAGGAACTGCGAAGCATCATCCATAATAAAGGTGCGCTGAATGTACAGCTTCAGCCCACGGGCAACGTCACGATTATAGAGATCAAAAGGTGCATGCCCCGGCACATAGAGCAGACTTGTGTAATCCAGCTTGCCTTCGACCCGGTTGTGAGACCAGATCAACGGCTCCATAAAATCATGAGTGAGGTGCTTATAGAACTCTTTATATTCCTCATCGGTTATCTCATTGCGCGGGCGCGTCCACAGGGCGGTTGCCTTGTTGATTACTTCATAGTTATAAACCGGCGCTTCAGTATTTTCTTCTGCGTCAGGGTCCGGTTTTCTAATGGCCACTGGGATACCGATATGGTCCGAGTATTTCTTGACGATATTGTGCACCCGCAGTTGACTGGCAAACTCCAGCGCATCATCTTTTAAATGCAACGTAATGGAAGTGCCGCGAGAGGGCTTTTCTATATCTTCAATGCTGTACTCAGCTTCGCCTTCGCAGGTCCAGCGAACAGCCTGATTATCGCTCGCACCAGCGCGCCGCGTTTCAACCACAACTTTGTCAGCAACAATAAAGGCAGAATAAAACCCGACACCAAACTGGCCGATCAACTGGGCATCTTTGCGTTGATCTCCCGAGAGGGTGTTTAAGAATTGTGCAGTGCCGGACTTGGCAATAGTTCCAAGGTTTTCAATCACCTCCTCCTTTGACATACCGACACCATTATCATGTAGTGTGATGATTCCGGCATCGGGATCCAGGTCTATTTTGATCTGCAGGTCGCTGTCGCCATCGTAAAGCGCATTATCGGACAGCGCTTCAAATCGCAGTTTGTCCGCAGCGTCGGAAGCATTTGAAATCAACTCCCTGAGAAAGATTTCCCGGTTACTGTAAAGTGAGTGAATCATCAGGTGCAGAAGCTGTTTGGCCTCTGTTTGAAAACCGTGGGTTTCAACAGTCATGGCTGCCATCGTCTCCTTGTTACAAAGTTAAAAGCGAAATGTTTTTTGGCTGGTGCAGAAATGGGGGCAGCAAACCAGAAATCAAGCGCACACCGTTGAAATCCCTGACACAAATAAACGTTTTTCCGAAATAATTGCTTAAACCAGGCTTCGGGGGTGCAATAAAAAAGGCGGCCTGACCAGACCGCCTTTTGAATAACTGAGGTAATCAGTACTACCAGCCTGTGACTTCTTTCAGACCATTACCGATATCCGCCAGACTGCGCACGGTTTTAACACCTGCATCTTCCAGAGCAGCAAACTTTTCATCCGCCGTACCCTTGCCACCCGCAATAATAGCGCCCGCATGGCCCATACGTTTCCCAGCCGGGGCTGTCACACCGGCAATGTAGGATACAACCGGTTTAGTAACGTTATGTTTGATGTACATGGCGGCTTCCTCTTCGGCAGTACCACCAATCTCGCCAATCATGACAATCGCCTCGGTAGCCGGGTCTTTTTCAAACAGGGCCAGTATGTCTATAAAATTGGACCCCGGTATCGGATCACCACCGATACCCACACAGGTGGACTGGCCAAACCCTGAGTCAGTGGTCTGTTTGACCGCTTCATAGGTCAAGGTGCCGGAACGGGATACAATTCCCACTCTGCCCGGCAAGTGAATATGGCCAGGCATGATGCCGATTTTTGATTCACCCGGCGTGATCACACCGGGACAGTTTGGCCCGATCAATCGTACACCCAATTCATCACACTTCACTTTGCAATCCAGCATATCGAGTGTGGGAATGCCCTCTGTAATACAGACAATCAACTGAATTCCCGCATTGGCAGCCTCAAGGATAGAATCCTTGCAGAAAGGTGCCGGCACATAGATAACAGAGGCCTCAGCCGCCGTCTGGGCAACGGCATCCGCCACCGTATTAAACACTGGCAAACCAAGATGGGTTGAACCACCTTTACCCGGTGTAACACCGCCCACCATATTGGTGCCGTAGGCAATCGCCTGCTCGGAGTGAAAGGTTCCCTGACCACCGGTAATCCCCTGACAGATCACTCTGGTCGATTTATTGATCAAAATTGCCATTACTGGTTACCCTCCGCTGCTTTTACCACTTGCTCTGCCGCATCCGTAAGGCTGGTGGCCGCAATAATATTCAATCCGCTGTCAGCAAGAAGCTTGGAGCCAAGCTCGGCATTGTTGCCTTCCAGGCGCACCACTACAGGCACCTTAACACCCACTTCTTCAACGGCACCGATAACGCCCTCCGCAATCAAATCACAGCGAACAATGCCACCGAAAATATTGATCAAAACCGCTTCGACCTTGTCGTCAGAGAGGATAATTTTAAAAGCTTCAACCACACGTTCTTTGGTCGCGCCACCACCCACATCCAGAAAATTAGCCGGTTGACCACCGTGCAATTTGACAATATCCATCGTACCCATAGCGAGGCCGGCACCATTCACCATACAACCGATATTTCCGTCCAAGGCTACATAGTTGAGATCCCATCTGGCGGCGTGAGCTTCGCGGGCATCTTCCTGCGAAGGGTCATGCATACCCTGTAATTTCTTCTGACGATACATGGCATTGCTATCGATATTAATCTTGCCGTCAAGACAATGCAGACTACCTTCTTCAGTAATGACCAGCGGGTTAATCTCCAGCAATGCAAGATCATAATCATGGAATAATTTGGACAGACCGAGAAATAGCTTGGAGAACTGTTTAATCTGCTCAGCGTTGAGGCCCAGCTTAAAACCCAACTCGCGAGCCTGGTAGGGCTGTGCTCCTGTGAGCGGATCAATTATCGCCTTGAGGATTTTCTCTGGGGTTTCTTCCGCGACTTTCTCGATTTCAACGCCGCCTTCTGTGGAGGCCATAAAAACCACGCGACGGGTCGAGCGGTCGATAACCGCACCAAGGTATAATTCCTGGGCAATGTTTGTGACTGACTCAACAAGGATCCGACTTACTGGCTGTCCATTGCTATCCGTCTGGTATGTCACCAGACGATTACCCAGCCATTCCCGGGCAAAATCCTCGATTTCGGCTCTGGATGTCACCAGCTTGACGCCCCCCGCTTTACCTCTGCCACCAGCATGTACCTGGGCTTTTACTACCCAGCGGTCACCACCAATCACATCGGCAGCTGCAACGGCTTCCTTCACCGTTTCTGCTGCTATGCCCTCGGATACTGGCAGACCATACTCAGCAAACAGCTGCTTTGCCTGATATTCGTGAAGGTTCATTGTCATTCCCGTTCAGTCGGTTAAAGATAATAAATAAGAAAACTCCGCAGATCCTGAAGAACTGCGGAGTTATAAGACAAACACTATTTCCGTTTTTTGCGGTTCGGTATATGAATGGCGTGACCATTAACTGCCAGTGCCGCCTCGTGCACCGACTCTGATAGCGTCGGGTGTGCAAAGACCGTCATACCGATATCTTCTGCACTCGATCCAAATTCCATGGCAATCGCCACTTGCTGCACAAGATCCGCTGCACTGGGACCGACGATATGGCAACCGAGGATACGGTCTGTTTCAGCGTGAGCAATCAGCTTTACCATCCCTTCGCTGTCATTTGCTGCAAGCGCGCGACCACTGGCCACGAAGGGAAATATACCAATACTGTATGGCTCGCCCGCTTGCTTCAGCTGTTCTTCGGTTTTGCCAAC
>DDNV01000072.1:17976-18638 GCA_002341315.1 Cellvibrionales bacterium UBA2511 | reverse complement strand
TGTTCTTCGGTTTTGCCAACAGAGGCAATCTCCGGGTGCGTATAGATGACATTGGGTACGATATCGTAATTCATCTGGGTTTTTTGACCCGCAATACGCTCGGCGACCATGACGCCTTCCTCTGAACCCTTATGAGCCAACATCGGTCCTCGTACCACATCACCTACAGCCCATACCCCAGGCGCATTAGTAGCACACTTTTCATTGACAAAGATAAAGCCACGCTCATCGAGGTTGACGCCGCAATCAGGCGCCAAAAGCCCTTCAGTGAAGGGGCGACGACCGACACAGACTATCAATTTATCAAAGGTCTCTTTGACTTCTTCACCGTCGTTGTTCTGATAGGTGACAACAACCTCTTTGGTTTTCACATCGCTGCCAGTAACCCGGCAACCCAAACGGATATCCAGCCCCTGTTTGGTGAATATCTTCAGTGATTCTTTAGCAATTTGCTGGTCCATGATAGACAGAAAATCCGTCATTGCTTCGAGGAGCACAACCTTGCTACCCAGGCGGTTCCACACACTTCCCAACTCCAGCCCAATGACTCCAGCGCCAATCACGCCCAATCGCTTTGGTACTGCCGTTAATTCGAGGGCCCCAGTGGAATCGAGAATAATTTTGCCGTCAATGGGGGCCACTGGAATGTTGATGGGCTGAGA
>DDNV01000072.1:10402-17883 GCA_002341315.1 Cellvibrionales bacterium UBA2511 | reverse complement strand
TACTTGATGGGCTGAGAACCTGTTGCAATAATCACGTTATCAGCAGCGAGTATTTGTTTACCGCCTTTGTGATCTGTCAACTCAACTTCCTTCCCAGACAACAACTTACCTGTGCCGAACAGAGAAGTAATGCCATTACTTTTCAATAAACCTGCAATACCACCCGTGAGCTGCTCCACAATTTTGGTTTTGCGCTCAATCATCGCTTTTACATCAATTTTTACGCTCGTGGTGCTGATACCATGAACAGACAATTCACTTTTTGCCTCATGGTATTTATAAGAGCTATCCAGCAATGCTTTTGATGGAATGCACCCAACATTCAGGCAGGTACCTCCATTAACGCCTTCGCCCTTGGCATTTTGCCACTTTTCAATACACGCAGTCTTAAGACCCAGCTGGGCGCAGCGAATAGCCGCAACATAGCCGGCGGGACCAGCCCCAATCACGATGACATCATATTTTTCTGTCATTACAAATCCTATTAAATTCAATTAGCTAAGAGCTATATTTCGAGCAGTATCTTAGCTGGATTTTCGATCATTTCCTTTATCGCCACAAGAAACTGCACCGCTTCCTTGCCATCGACCAAACGGTGATCATAAGACAACGCAAGATACATCATTGGGCGAATGACCACCTGACCGTTTTCAGCCACTGGGCGCTCCTGAATCTTGTGCATACCCAATATTGCCGTTTGCGGAGGGTTCAGGATTGGGGTTGACAACAGCGAACCAAAAACACCTCCATTCGTAATCGTGAACGTGCCACCCGTCATTTCTTCAATCGACAGCTTGCCATCACGAGCTTTCCCACCAAACTCGGCAATTGTGCTCTCAACATCAGCAATGCTCATTGTGTCGGCATTACGCAGTACTGGCACAACCAGGCCCTTATCGGTGGAAACTGCCACACCTACATCCTGATAACCGTGATAAACAACATCGGTGCCATCAATAGAGGCATTTACGGCAGGGAAACGCTTCAGGGCTTCAGTCGCCGCACGGACAAAAAAGCCCATAAATCCGAGCCGGGTACCATTATGAATCTTCGAAAATGAATCCTTGAATTCTGTACGCAAATTCATGATTCGGTGCATATCGACTTCATTGAAGGTCGTCAACATTGCAGTCGTTTGAGTCACCTGAACCAGACGCTCGGCAATACGTGAACGCATACGTGTCATCGGTACGCGTTTCTCGACCCGATCCCCCTCTGGCAGAGGGGGCAGGCTGGCAGCAGGTGCTGGCGCACTGGCAGCCGCTGGCTGCTCAGGAGAAGCTGGTTGAATGGCGACAATATCCTCTTTGGTTATTCTGCCATCTTTCCCGCTTCCGTTGACTTTTTGCAAATCCACACCCTTTTCTTCAGCTAGCTTCCTGGCTGCTGGGCTGGCAATTTTTTCGTCACTCGATTCTTTACTACTATCATCAGGCTTTGCTCCTGACTCTGCCTTCGCTTCTGGCTCAGACTCCTTTTCCGCTGCTGGTTTCGCCGAGCTGTCCCCGGCAGTGACACGGGCAATGACCTCGTTGCTCTGAACAACATCTCCCTCGCCCTTCAAGACTTCTTCCAGTGTTCCGTCTGCGGGAGCAACCACTTCGAGAACCACTTTGTCCGTTTCGATATCGACCAACAACTCATCACGGGTAACGGAATCCCCCGGCTTTTTATGCCATGTAGCAATATTCCCCTCCTGAACAGATTCAGGGAAAGTAGGTGCCTTAATTTCAATGCTCATTTTTTATCATTTCCTTGGTCAAGGATGGTTTTTGGCGGTTAAAAGCTTAACGCTTCATTAACAAATTTCGCCTGTTCCTCAAGGTGTGCCGACATGTAACCCGCAGCCGGCGCTGCTGAGGCAGGACGACCGACATAACGAAGGGTTAAATCCCCGTTATAACGATCGAGCACACTGCGCATATGATGTTGACTGCTGTACCAGGCACCCTGATTGATGGGCTCTTCCTGACACCAGATCACCTCCTCTAAACAGGTGTACTCACTGAGTACATTTAACAAGTCTTCATCGGGAAACGGGTAGAGCTGCTCGATACGCACCATGGCAATATCGTCAATTTTGCGCTCCATCCGCTCCTCTAGCAGATGATAATAAACTTTTCCTGAACACAATATCAGACGGCGCGCCTTCTTCGGCGCCACCTCTCGCTCAGGAATTACTGGCATAAAATGTCCATCGGCAAGATCTTCCAGAGAGGAAGTTGCAAGCTTGTGCCGCAATATCCATTTTGGACTCATGACTACCAGTGGCCGACGCATTGGTCTGATCGCCTGACGTCGAAGCATATGGTAGACCTGAGCAGGGGTTGTCGGAATGCAAACCTGAATATTGTGCTCAGCACAAAGCTGCAAAAAACGCTCGAGCCTGGCGGATGAGTGTTCAGGACCCTGTCCTTCATAACCGTGTGGCAACAACATGGTGAGGCCACACAAACGTCCCCACTTGTGTTCACCACTGGTGATGAACTGGTCGATGACAACTTGGGCACCGTTCGCGAAATCCCCAAACTGGGCTTCCCATATCACCAGACCAGAGGGTGCCGTTGTAGAATAGCCGTACTCAAATGCCAGGACGGCCTCTTCTGACAGAAATGAATCATAGATATCGAACTCGGGCTGATTTTCTGAAAGATGCTTGAGCGGCGTGTAGGTTTCGGCATCTTTCTGATTATAAAGTACTGCGTGACGGTGAGAGAAAGTACCGCGGCCAATATCCTGGCCGGTCATCCGAATAGGGTAACCCTGCTCCAACAGCGTGGCATAAGCCAGAAGTTCCGCCATGCCCCAGTTCAGCTCCAGAGCCCCGGCCGACATCTTCAGCCGGTCGTCATAAATTTTTTCCACCTGGCGCTGCAACACAATACCTTCTGGCACCCGACACATTCTGGTTGCCAGATCTTTCAGCTTAGCCAATGGATAAGAGGTATCCGCTGGCGTTACCCATTCGTGCCCCAAATAGGGAGACCAGTCGACAAACAGTGCATCATCTGGCTCTGAGACCAGCTTGTTCACGACATTATGTCCCTTGTCGAGGATGTTCCGATAATCTGCAAGCAGGCTATCCGCTGCTGACTCATTGAGCACACCCTCACTTGCAAGCCTGTCAGCATAAAGAGCCCTGGTGGTTTTGTGCTTCTTGATAACCTTGTACATCAGGGGCTGGGTAGAAGATGGCTCATCGGTTTCGTTATGGCCTCTGCGACGGTAGCAGAACAGGTCAATAACAATATCCCTCTTGAACTGATAACGGTAATCTGCAGCCAGTGAGGTAGCGAACATTACCGCATCCGGATCATCTGCATTAACATGAATGATCGGAGCCTGAACCATTTTTGCCACATCGGTACAGTATTCTGTCGAACGGGCATCTTCCTTCCTGCTAGTGGTAAAACCTACCTGATTATTGATTACGAGGTGAATACTGCCACCCGTTTTGTAGGCGCGGGTCTGAGACATTTGGAACGTTTCCATCACCACACCCTGGCCGGCAAAAGAGGCATCGCCGTGGACAATGACAGGGACTACCTGATCGCCCTCTGGATCTTGCCTACGGTCCTGACGTGCTCTGGCCGAGCCCACAACTACCGGAGAGGCGATTTCCAAGTGGGAGGGGTTGAACGCTAGCGCCAGATGCACTTCGCCACCTGGCGTCATGACATTCGAAGAAAACCCCTGGTGGTACTTCACGTCCCCCGAGGTATCAACATGCCGTTTACCCTCAAATTCAGCAAACAGGTCAGCCGGGCTTTTGCCCAGCACGTTCACCAGAACATTAAGTCGTCCGCGATGAGCCATGGCCAGGACAATTTCTTTGGCTCCGTATTCCCCGACTCTTTCAATCAGACCATCGAGCATGGGAATCAGTGATTCTGCGCCCTCCAGACCAAATCGCTTGGTGCCGGGATACTTGGAATCCAGATGCCGCTCCAGTCCTTCCGCGGCTGTCAGTCGCTGCAATACGTGCTTGCGTGTTTCAGTATCATAAACGGGTTTCGAACGCACACTCTCGAGACGTTGCTGAAACCACTGCTTTTCGGCCAAATCAGTGATGTGCATCAGCTCAACACCAACGTGGCGACAGTAAGTCTCCTCCAAAGCAGAGATAATTTCCTTCAGTGTGGCTTCCTGTTTACCGATGAACAATGTGCCACATTGAAAAGTCGTATCAAGATCGGCTTCCGTCAAACCATGGTAAGAAAGTTGCAGATCCGGGACCGTCTCCCGCTTCATTATTCCCAAAGGATCAAGGCTTGCTTGCTGATGGCCGCGGTTGCGGTAGGAACTAATGAGATGGAGTACTTTAACCTGCTTCCGCTCATGTTCTATATTGACGCCACCGGAACCAGGTGCGGGAACAGGCCTTGCCCTGCGACGACCGAGCAACTCAAAGTGCTCCTGAATAGTCGCATGGGATACATCAAGCCCATTATGTCCATTAACACCGGGAAGTGAGCTGAAGAAAGAGCGCCACTCGTCAGGCACTGCATTCGGGTCGTGTAGATAGGTTTCGTACAAACCTTCGATATATGCAGCATTCCCACCGGAAAGATGAGAAGTGCGCAAAAATTGCTGCATGATGCTTTCAGGCATCGAAATGTTTCCTGTAGTCAGTCAGATCACAAAATCACCAAGGCTCCCACCTAGGGAAGCCTTGGCAGATTGTACTGTAATGTACTTTAAGTAGCACTTCTCAGTAGCATATTTCTGATATGACCAATTGCTTTAGTTGGATTCAATCCCTTGGGACAAACCGCCACACAGTTTTGAATTCCGTGACAGCGGAAAACACTAAACGGATCGTCCAGATTGGCAAGCCGTTGCTCAGTATCCGTGTCACGGCTATCCACCAGAAAACGATAGGCCTGGAGCAAGCCCGCAGGACCGATAAACTTGTCCGGATTCCACCAGAAAGAGGGACAACTGGTAGAGCAGCATGCACACAGGATACATTCATAGAGACCATCCAGCTTGGCTCGATCTTCCGGAGACTGCAGGCGTTCAATTGCGGGCGCCGGCTGGTTGTTTACCAGATACGGTTGAATCTTTTCATACTGGGCATAAAACTGGCCCATATCGATTACCAGATCCCGAATAACCGGCAAGCCAGGCAGCGGGCGAAGTACCAACTTGTCGTTTTTCACTGCTGCCGAGAGCGGCGTAATACAAGCCAAACCATTCTTACCATTGATATTTACGCCGTCTGAACCGCAGACACCCTCACGGCAGGAACGGCGATAAGACAACGTTGAATCCTGCGCTTTGAGCTGCTCTAAAACATCTAGCACCATCACATCCTTGCCGGCAGTATCCACTTCATAGTCCTGCATGTATGGAGCTTCGTCCGTCTCAGGATTGTAGCGATAAATACTAACTTTCAACATGGTTCAAACCCTTATCAGTAGGTACGCGCCTTAGGCGCGAAGGCTTCCATGGTTTTGGGTGCAAAGTTCACACCTCGCTTACCAACTTCTTTAGTCTCGGGAAAGTAGACAGAGTGACACAACCAATTTGCATCGTCGCGCTCTGTAAAATCCTCACGGGCGTGAGCGCCGCGGCTTTCTGTTCTGACCTCGGCGGTGATAGCAGTAGCCTCCGCAACCTCTAGAAGATTCTGCAGTTCCAACGCCTCAATACGAGCTGTATTAAAAGCATTACTTTTATCATCGAGACGAACGTTTTCTATCCGGGGACGAAGGGCTTTAAGCTTCTCAATGCCCTCCTGCATGTAATCGCCACGGCGGAACACACCAAAATAGTTCTGCATAATACTTTGCAGCTCAGCCCGCAACTCTGCGGTGGTCTCACCCTCAGTCGAATTATTAATTCGATTTATGCCAGACATAGCAGCGTCAATATCTGCATCAGTTGCCTCCTTCAGGTCAATCCCTTCACGCAGAGCCTGCTCAATGAACAGACCTGATGAACGACCAAACACCACCAGATCCAGCAACGAGTTGCCACCTAAGCGGTTTGCACCATGAACAGACACACAGGCAACTTCCCCGCAGGCATACAAGCCATCAATAACCCGATCATTACCATCGGCATCAAGGGTCAGCGCCTGACCAGAAACATTAGTGGGAACACCGCCCATCATATAATGACAGGTGGGGACTACAGGGATAGGTTCTTTGACCGGATCCACATGGGCAAACGTACGAGACAACTCACAGATACCGGGCAGACGACTCTCAAGAATCTCTTCACCGAGATGATCCAGCTTCAGCAAGACGTGATCGCCTTTTTCGCCACAACCACGGCCTTCCAAAATCTCCAGAACCATGGACCGGGCAACCACATCTCGACCCGCCAGGTCTTTAGCATTGGGGGCATAGCGTTCCATAAAACGCTCACCATCTTTATTGATCAGATAACCGCCCTCACCGCGACAGCCCTCCGTCACCAGTGTGCCGGCACCAGCAATACCGGTCGGGTGAAACTGCCACATTTCGATATCCTGAACTGGAAAACCAGCCCGGAGGGCCATACCGACACCGTCACCCGTATTGATGTGCGCATTGGTGGTCGACGCATAAATCCTTCCTGCGCCGCCGGTGGCGAGCACCGTGGCCTTGGATTTCACGTAAACGGTTTCGCCCGTTTCAATATTGATGGCAATAACGCCTACAACTGCATTATCGGCATTTTTCACGAGGTCGACTGCAAACCACTCATTAAAGAACACCGTATTGTTTTTAATGTTATTTTGGTAGAGCGTGTGTAACAGCGCATGGCCTGTACGGTCGGCAGCAGCACAGGTTCTTGCCGCCTGCCCACCTTCACCAAAATTTTTGGACTGTCCACCGAACGGCCGCTGATAAATACGGCCCTCTTCGGTACGAGAAAAGGGAAGGCCCATGTGCTCCAGTTCAAATACTGCTTCAGGCCCGACAGAGCACATATATTCAATGGCCTCTTGGTCACCGATATAATCGGAACCTTTCACCGTGTCATACATATGCCAGCGCCAGTCATCGCTGGGATCGTCACTGGCAATCGCACAGGTAATCCCACCCTGCGCTGAAACTGTGTGTGAGCGCGTCGGAAAGACCTTGGAAATCACCGCTGTCTTATAGCCAGACTGGGCCAGTTGGAGTGCGGCTCGCATACCAGCACCACCACCACCGACAATTACACCGTCAAACGAAATGGTTCTTACACTACTCATGGATTTAGATTCCCCATACGATATCAAGAGCCCATATGACATAAACCAGAGTGACTGTAATCATCCCCAGCTGAAGAAAATTACGCAGCACCGTGGCCTTTGGACCAAGCAGACGCTCTGTGACGTAATCGGTCAGGACCGCCCACAAACCGATCCAGGCGTGGACAGCGATAGACAGTACTGTCAGGACATTAAAGATTTTCATGGCGATATGGCTGTGCAGCCCGAGCCACTGACTGTATTCAAGGCCGGAATTAAATAGCAGGTAGGCCGTGATAAATACCGTGTAGGA
>DDNV01000072.1:6991-10247 GCA_002341315.1 Cellvibrionales bacterium UBA2511 | reverse complement strand
GTGTAGGCAGCCATAACCACGGCGGTAACACGTTGCAGCAGCCAGTCTGAGAGGCCACTGCGGCTGAAGCTTGTAACATTGGTAATCATACCCATACCCAGACCCCCGCGAGAATAATTAGAACAACAGCAACAAACAGGACAATTTTTGCGCCCAGGCGACCACCTTCAAGGGTCTCGCCCACACCAAAATCCATAATCAAGTGTCGGACACCCGCGACAATATGGTAGGCCAGGCCCGCTAACGCTGCCCAGACAATCAATTGGCAAACCGGGCTGCTCATCGTTTCCCTGATAGCATTAAATCCTTCTTCTGAAGATAAGCTGGTATCCAGCAACCACAAGAACACAGCGATTGCACCGAACAGTACAACTCCGGAAACACGATGCAAAATAGATACATAGGAGGTTATCGGAAGCTCTATTGTTCCGATATCGAGATTTACAGGTCTTTTCTTGTTCACGATATACACACCTTAAGTCCGCAGGTTGGGCAGAATGCAGAAATATAACGCAGGGAAAATCGGCTAAACCGTCGTCGGCATACCGGGCTAAAATCGGGGAAAAATTATAGAAGTATTGTCACAGGATTACAATGAAACCTGTCCGTCATTCAGTATTGATGCAGTTATATCTACAAAAGATAGCCGCTATTCACTCGCTGTATTTGCAGTAAAATTGACAAATCCAGAGAGAAGGCTATAGTTTTGCGCCTCAGAAATAGTTTGCACGCTTGATGCTTGCATCTCGCTCCCTGATTCGTAGGAGAACCCAATGAGCAATAAGAAGGTCCATCTTTCTGTAGAGGGCACAGATATTCATCTTGAATTACCGATACTTGGAAGTACTCTCGGACAGGATGTCATCGATATTTCGAAAGTGCCTGAAACAGGTTGTTTTACGTTCGACCCCGGCTTTAGTGCCACTGCTGCCTGTGAATCAAAAATTACTTTTATTGATGGCGACAAGGGCGTATTGCTTCATCGCGGCTACCCTATAGAACAACTCGCACAAAAATCCGATTATCTTGAGACCTGTTATCTGCTGCTGAATGGAGAGCTCCCCTCTCCCGAGGGGAAAAAGGATTTTGAGCAGATTATCAGAATGCACACCATGGTGAATCGCTCCATTGAGCAGTTCATGTCCGGCTTTCGTTACGATGCACACCCTATGGCTATGCTCTGTGGCGCGGTAGGCGGCCTGTCATCGTTTTACCACGACTCCATGGATATCAACGATCCAGAGCACCGACTGATTACCGCACACAGGCTAATTGCCAAAATGCCAACACTGGCAGCCATGTGTCACAAACATTTCATTGGCCAGCCTTATATGTACCCCGATAACAAACTGGGTTACGCAGAGAACTTCCTGCACATGATGTTTGGCACTCCCTGTGAAGAGAGCAACATCAACCCCGTTATTGCGAAAGCAATGGATCTGTTGTTCCTCCTTCACGCCGACCACGAACAAAATGCCTCTACTTCAACCGTCCGTCTCGCTGGCTCTTCCGGCGCCAACCCCTATTCCTGTATAGCTGCTGGCATCGCAGCACTGTGGGGGCCCGCCCACGGCGGGGCCAATCAGGCTGTTCTGGAAATGCTCGAGCAAATCGGCGATGAAAAACACATCGACAAGTACGTAGTACGCGCCAAAGACAAGGACGACCCCTTCCGGCTGATGGGCTTCGGCCACCGGGTCTATAAAAACTTCGATCCCCGCGCCAAGGTCATGAAAGAAGCCTGTGACGCGGTACTGGCTGAGCTCGGCATTGAAAATGACCCATTGCTTAAAATCGCCAAACGACTGGAACAGATTGCACTGGAAGACGAGTATTTTGTTGAGAAAAAACTCTACCCCAATGTGGATTTCTACTCGGGCATCATCATGAAAGCCATTGGCATACCCACTGAAATGTTTACTGTTATCTTCGCTACCGGGCGCACTGTTGGCTGGATATCTCACTGGAATGAAATGCTGAGCAACCCTTACCGTATCGGTCGCCCAAGACAACTCTACACTGGATCACCAAAACGGGATTATCCCGAGTAAGATCAGGTACATTACCAATTTCTGCATACCCCAAAGCCACTCTTTGAGTGGCTTTTTTAATTCTACCCAGTTAAAACGCAAGGGGCTTACAGCTACAGCTAATTCGATTATTCTGTAGTAACATCAGAAAAAAGCTAACCTGAACTTGATCCGAAAAATCGAGTCTGAGTAAAAAGTTACATCCGGAGGCTACAAATGAGCATTAAACCAGTGAGCAAACTACTTCTCCCCATCACCATAGTGCTGTCATTATTGTTCACAGCGACCGCCTATGCAGCGGAGAATACACCTGAAGGTGTCGTCAAAAGCTACTACGCTGCATTAAAAGCACGAAAATACGAAGATGCTTACGACCTGCTGACACCAAGAATGATTGATGGTCGTACAAAAAAAGAGTATGCAGCTGACTGGAAGAATATCGTGGATATGGCATCTGTCATTCTGCACGAATACGGCATATCGTCAGTCGAAATTGACGGGGAAACGGCCAAGGTCAATGCCTGGACCAGAGCCAGTGACGTCTTTAACACCGATGGTATTATTGAAAAAGAAGTTGATCACCTGATCCTGACAGACGGCGTCTGGAAACTGGATGCAACAGAAGTCAGTATGGAAGCGGTCGATATGTAGTGTTAACCCTGCCAATGAAACCGCCCTTTTGGGCGGTTTTTTTGTGTCTGCTGAATGACATCGGCACGACTAACGTCCAATAGAGCACCGCACCAATTCATGGAAGACTCAGCTGCAGAATATGTGGAAACAGAAGGCAGTCAGATAATGCAAAAAATTCAGGCCTACATCGTTGGTGCACTTCTGATGTTCGGTTCTGCCACATGGGCAGCCATCTATGCACAGAATGTATCCTCTGTCATCGCCATACTCTCGATCCCATCGCTTCTCGCCGGCTATATCTACGGCACTGCTCTACCACAATATGTATGGGGAATGTTACTGGGGATATGTTGTTATATGGTGCTGGAGTTTTTTATGTATGGCCCCGTATATCAGACAACCGGCCTAGTTTACGGCATTGCCTTCTTCACTTCCCTCGGGTGCGCCACGATCGGCTATGCACTGCTCCGCTGGAAAACCGGAAGAATGAGTCGTTTCTCCGATTAACACAGCAGTACCTCAGCCTTCGATTGAGTGATGAATCGGAACGTAGCGTTTGAATTCTTATGACACCAAACAAAAAATCCCCCAGA
>DDNV01000072.1:4185-6860 GCA_002341315.1 Cellvibrionales bacterium UBA2511 | reverse complement strand
TCTGGGGGATTTTTTGTTTGGTGGAGCTAAGCGGGATCGAACCGCTGACCTCAACACTGCCAGTGTTGCGCTCTCCCAGCTGAGCTATAGCCCCGTAAAAGAGGGCGCAATTTTAGGCACAGCCCCCTGGAGTGTCAAGCCTGTTCTTCAGGGTGTTCAGTACGGGCTGCAGAGAGAAGACGGTAATCTTTATCCCAGGCCTTTAGCTGCTTTTTAGAAACCCCGCCAGAGGCCTCCAGAGCGCTCCTGATACGCGCCCTGACCATATCTGGCCCGAGGATAGCCATGGCATCAAACAGGGGCGGAGCCGAGGTGGATCCAGCAACAGCGACAAACAGGGGGGATAAAAAATCCTTCAACTTTAATTCCATCCCCTGTGCCAACTGATTCAGCTCCTCATACAAGCCATCCCGACTCCAATGACGCAACCCATCGAGGCGCCAGGAGCTGTATTGCAGAATTTTCCGCACTGTTTCATTGTCCAGTTTTTTGTGCTCGAAGTGGGAAGTATCGAGTTTCGGCATGCCCGAAAACATAAACCCGAGTAACGGCGCAATATCGGAAAACTTTTCCACTCTCTCCTTGATCAGTGGAATCATCCTGGCGAGGTTGTCACGGTTTATCGCCCATTCAGCAACACGATTGGCAAATGCCTGCTCATCCAGATTTTCACGGATCCAGCGGCCGTTCAGCCAGTCCAGCTTTTCAGTATCAAAAACCGGCCCCCCCAGATGCACAGCACGCAGGTCAAACTGATCAAGCATGTCCTGAAGGCTAAACTTCTCACTCTCGTCCGGCATGGACCAGCCCATACGCCCAAGATAGTTGACCACAGCCTCCGGCATGTAACCCATATCCCGATAATAGTTGATGCTGGTAGGGTTTTTCCGCTTGCTGAGTTTGCTTTTATCGGGATTTCTCAGCAATGGCATATGACAGAACTCAGGCATATCCCAACCAAAGTACTTATAAAGGAGAAGGTGTTTGGGTGCTGAGTTGATCCATTCCTCGCCACGAATGACATGGGTGATTTTCATCAGGTGGTCATCTACTACATTGGCAAGGTGATAGGTGGGCATACCGTCCGCCTTCAGCAGCACTTGCATATCCACCTGTGTCCAGGGAATTTCAATCTGGCCGCGCAGCAGATCCTGAAAAACACAACTGCCGTGATCGGGAACCTTCATACGGATAACGTAGGGCTCTCCCGCTGCCAGGCGCTTTTTAACGTTTTCGGCCGACAATGACAAACCTCGGCCATCATATTTTGCGGTTTCCCCTCTCGCCATCTGCTCACGACGCATCTCGTCAAGCTCTTCAGACGTGGCAAAGCAGTAAAATGCATGGCCTTTATCAACCAGCTCCATAACGTGTTGTTGATAAATATCCGTTCGCTCGCTCTGTCGATAAGGACCATAAGGTCCACCAACGTCGGGCCCCTCGGACCACTCGAGGCCTAGCCAGCGCAAGGAATCCAGAATCATCTTTTCAGATTCCGGGGTACTGCGAACCTGGTCAGTATCTTCAATACGCAGGATAAACTCACCACCCTGGCTTCGGGCAAAACAGAGATTAAAAAGGGCTACATAGGCAGTCCCAACGTGGGGGTCGCCAGTGGGAGATGGAGCAATGCGTGTGCGAACAGACATCAAATAAACATTCCGTTTGGGGTGAATTGGGTCAACAGGAAAAGAGCGTGATTATACGCAGAACAGGACTAATCAACAGTTCTCAAGGCTGGCGGGCCCAAAAAATAACCCTGTGCAGCATCGGCATCCAGCTCGGCAAGCTGATCCCATTCCTGTTCGTTTTCAACACCTTCCACCCATAACTGCAACCCACTGTTATGGGCAAGCCCGGCGAGTGACTTGATATAAAACTGGTTGTCCAGATTCGTGTCCAGCTCGCGCAGAAAACTGCGGTGAACCTTGAGATGATTCAATGGCAGACTACTCAGATAGCCAAAAGCCGCAGACTCTAGGCCAAAATGGTCGATGCCGAGTGAAGTACCGTGCTTTTGCAAAAGCTGACTAAAAGTCCTGAGAGACGCACCGTTTGCTTTCATGGCATATTCCGGCACCTCAAATACCAACTTCGCTGCCAGCCTCCGCTGAGATGCCAGGAAGTTATCAAGCCATCTCAGAAAACCGGAGGTTTTCACCGATACTATCGACAGATTGACACACAGTTTAGTGGGGGTCTCCTTTTCGCGCTCAGCCGAGGCCAGAGACTCCAGAATCAGCCTGTCAAGGCTAGGCATCAGCCCCAGTCTTTCTGCAATGGGAACCACCACAGCAGCCGCCAGTAAATCCTTGCCGTTGAGGAAGCGCACATACACTTCCTGGGCCAGTAGCGCTTTATCCTGAATACTGACTATAGGCTGGTAGTGAAGTGCCACAAGCCGGTTTTGAATGGCCTGATTGAGAAATACTTCCCACTCATTGAGGGGTTTTCCCAGTACGGGAACATCACCATTTTGCACATCGGCAAATTTGGTCCAACGGCTGGCACTACCCAGCTTGGCCTGCCGCAGTGCAATATCGGCTTCACCCAGCATTTCGGGACCACTGGTGATATTCGTATGAAAGGTATATCCCATGTGGAAAGACAATGGACACTTCTCGTTATGAAGCCAACTGATATCCTGGACGGCCCCAAATATCTTTTCTGCCAAA
>DDNV01000072.1:0-4000 GCA_002341315.1 Cellvibrionales bacterium UBA2511 | reverse complement strand
ACGCATGAAATATCGTGCAATGCGACAATCGCCAGAGCGCCGGTATGCATGCCCTCCTCCTGATCATCGACATAGCTTCGCAGGCGGTTGTCAAAATCATTTCGATTGGAGAGACCGGTAACCGCATCTTGAAAAGACTGTTTCTGCAGTCGGTCGATGAGCGAAAGCTGATCTTCAAAAACGGCCTTGAGGTGAAGTGCCATCCTATTCATGGCCCGGACGACGCTGCCAAGCTCACGAGTTTTCGGCAGGGGCTCCAGAACAACAAATTTTTTATTGAAAATATCATTGGCCTGCTGCTCAACCCGGGCAAGTGGCACGAGCAACCATTTGAGCGCAATATAGGCCAACAAACAGACAGACAGTGTAATAGCAGTAAACCAGATTAACTGTGTCGTGGTAACCCGCCACAGTTTCAGGTAAGCCTGACCGGGATGACTGACAACGACCACCTCCCCCAGTTGCATCCAGTCAGACGTTACTTCTGCCCTCCCCTCGTTAATGGGCAGGTCGATGAATGACAAAAACCAGTCTGGAACACCCTCAAGAGAAACCGGAAATTCTCTGTCGATCAGGGTATTCCCGTCGAGATCAGAAAAATAAATACGCTGAAAATAACCGCTGTCAGATACCGCATTGAACATGGTATCCATGGTGGCAATATCTTTTTCCTGCGCCGCCTGCGTCATGGAAAGCCCAAGTGAAGTAGCAGTGTCCTGCGCATGGACTTGCATCTGTTCAGCAACCAGTTGCTGGTTGTTATAAAGACTGACAAGCGTATTGCCTGCGTACAGACAGACAAATAACAAGACAATAGCGATAATCAGCTGGCGGAACAGAGTCACGCAACATTCCTTTTGTGTTCAATTGATCGAGTCTAATCCAAACTGGCCCACTTGCCAATTGAGCACTGGATCACGCTACATCGACTCGCATCATAGCCTTGCCAGGCAATCTCTATGATAAGATCAAAGTCGCTGTAAATAGGCCGATAACGTCGCAAAAAACGGAAAGAAATTGAAGTCTTCATCAGCTCTACAAGCAATTTTTTTCGGTCGCATTGGACTGCTGGCTTCTCTGTTTTTCGTGATATTTACAGGCAACGCTGATCACTCCGGGATCAGTGACAAAATGCTCACCAGCATCCATAAAAAATATGGAGAGCCTGCTCAGTTGCGCATTGAATATTGGCAAAATATGACTCACGAATACCGCGGCAAAGCGGATATCGAGCAACTCACGGCAGTGAATGATTTTTTTAATGGCGCCCGCTTTGTCAGCGACATTGAGCTGTGGGGCAAGAATGATTACTGGGCGACTCCTATCGAATTTCTTGCCAGAGATGCCGGTGACTGTGAGGATTTCTCTATTGCCAAGTATTTCACGCTCAAGGAAATGGGCATGGATGTTTCAAAATTGCGGATCACCTATGTCAAGGCGACTTTGCTGAATCAGGCACACATGGTACTGGCCTACTATGCCACCCCAACTTCTGTACCCCTGATTCTCGACAATATCAATAAACACATCAAACCGGCCAATGAGCGAAATGACCTTCGACCGATTTACAGTTTTAACGCCGATAATTTATGGCTGGCCAGAACACGTAATGAACAACTCAAAGCAGGCAAATCAGACCAGCTCAATCTTTGGCGGGACCTGAATGCAAGAATGGCGAAGGAGTTAGAGTAAAGAATAATAACGACCAATCCAGAATGGACGTTATTGTAAAAAACCCGGCCATTTGACCGGGTTTTTTTAATTTTCAAACGATCAATCTACAACCAGATTATTATTACTAATGAGGCTTTCGATGACTTCTGCCGAAGAAAACTCACCACCATTTGTTAAATCCACACCTTGCAGCACAATTGTTTGGGTCGTAGTCCCCGCCGCGGCACCATCGACATCGGCGACAATACTCGTATCAGTTCCATCTGACGTGATCGTCAGAAAAGATGCATCCAGGGCTTCGGCTAAAGTCATGCCTGATGAATCCAGCCCCACAAGAAGATCTGAGAGATCAAGAATATCGCCCTCTGATGGATCATAGCTGCCACTCGACTGGTTAAAATCAGTAACAGTATCGGTCGCACCTATTCCTTCATCGCCGGCTACCCACTTGAACACATCTGCCCCGAGACCGCCCGTCAGTATATCGTTGCCAGGACCACCTACAAGAACATCCTCGCCCCCGGCGCCATTGAGAACATCATCACCGGCTGCACCGGTCAAATATTCATTCGCTGATGTACCCGTCAGGGAATCGTCTCCAGAAGAGCCGTAAATATTCTGATAGCCGGAAATATTAATTTCCAGTGTACTGGTAGTGCTACCATTCTGATTGGTAACCGTATATTCGAAGCTATCCACCAGATTCTCACCAACGTCTAGAACGTTCTTGATATCACCATTCAGTATATATTCATAACTGCCATCTTCGCTGACGGTCAGAGTGCCGTATTCACTCGAAGTATCAGCCCAGGTGACGACATCATCACTCCCTGTCCCGACAGTTCCGGAAACACTATCCAGCACCTGAGGGTTTTCAGATGACGAAGTGAAGCTGCCGACAATTTCAAAGTCATTTACTGCATTTTCATTCGTATAAATTTCATCAACCAAATTGCCATCAACATCCCGAAATCCCAATACATGGAAATCATAATCGAAGCCATCCATGTTGACAGTGATCATCTGTGGCGGAAGTGAAATAATATCCCGTGGATCACCACTATCATTAGGGGTTTCGTCGTGACTCATCAGCAGTTTCAAGTCTATCGGTTTTTCCAGGTGGACCCCATTAATCACTATATCCATATTAAGGACCAGGTAGACTTCCTGGAGGATTGACGAATTGACCGCTATGGGAAAATTTAAATGCTGGAAGTCCGCAATCTTGAAGGTTGAGCCAACGTCTACTGTTGACCCGGTTTCTGAACTGAAAAGGGTATTATCAACCAGTGTGTAACCAGACTGGCCGGTACTACCGACAGGTCTGCCCCAGCCCAACTGATCAATATATGGATCGGAATCAGTATTATATTCCGAGGTGTTTGCCGTTCCATTCACAAAAGTAGCGTCTTCAAAACCAACTTGAAGGTTTTTGATAACCAGTTCATCAAGGCCAACGTATAAATTTTTTGTAACACCCAGTTCTAACGGGGGCTGCCCCTGGTCCTGACCATTCACAGTGATCGTCAATGTTGATGAACTCTCTGCGCCACTTGAATCAGAAACCGTATAGTTGAACACCTCATTCAATTCTTCACCGGTATTCAGGTCGGCCAGCAGTGGATTATTATCGTCTAGGTCGTAGGCATATGAGCCGTCTGCCCCAATAGTCAAAACACCATATAAACCGGCAAGTTGCGTTCCATTAGCAGCCGTTGTTCCCACGCTGACTGACTGATTATTTATACTGACTATTCTCAAGGCATCGCCAAGATCAACATCTGTGTCAGCGACATCGGCGTACTGCTCGGCACCAGCAAATGAATCTGCCGAATCTATTCCATTTTCACCACCTGATATGACATTCCCTGAAATTATGGGGGCATCTACCCCATCAATACTCTTATTTACGAAATTGGTATCGGGGTTTGCCACGGGGCCGTCGTTGGTGCCATTAATCGTGATCGTGATGGTGCTCGTGCCACTGCCGTCCACAGAGTCAACCGTCCAGGTCTGAACCACCGTGTCGCCCGCCGCCAGGTACTGCACCGCCGCATTGTCTACCGCAAAACTGTAGTTGCCCTGGTCATCCAGTAGCGTCAGTGTCCCCAGCTCGGCGGTGTCTGTGTCCAATGCATTCGAGTTCGTCCGACCGCCAAACGACAGCGTGCCCGGATCAAAAGCCTCTTCGCCCTGATCTTCATCCGACACACTGATCGCGCCGGTCACACTCAGCACCGTATCCGGCACACTGTCCACCGGATTCAGGTCCTGATCTTCCGTCACCGAACGGGCGTCGTTCGTGACCACCGCTCCGTCGTTGGTG
>DDNV01000009.1:10417-12861 GCA_002341315.1 Cellvibrionales bacterium UBA2511 | reverse complement strand
TCGGCGGCATCATCAAGCACGCCAAAGCTCTTAACGCATTCACCAATCCCGGCACCAACTCCTACAAGCGTCTGATTCCGGGCTTTGAGGCACCAGTGATGCTCGCCTATTCGGCCCGCAACCGTTCTGCTTCAATCCGCATTCCCTACGTCGCATCGCCCAAAGGAAAACGCGTTGAGGCCCGCTTCCCCGACCCGATTGCCAATCCCTATCTGGCTTTTGCTGCCATGTTGATGGCCGGTCTCGACGGCGTACAAAACAAGATTCACCCCGGCGACCCGGCAGACAAGGATCTCTATGACCTGCCCCCGGAAGAAGCCGCCGCGATCCCGCAAGTTTGTGGTAGCTTGCGTGAAGCCCTGAGCAACCTCGACGAAGACCGGGCTTTCCTCACCGCTGGTGGTGTCTTTACCGATGACATGATCGATGCCTACATTGAGCTGAAAATGCAGGAAGTTTACCGGGTTGAGCACACCACTCACCCGATAGAGTTCGACATGTATTACTCGGTTTAAGCAGAAGATCTGCTCTCAGCTGCTGTACTTAAGCAACGCTGAGTAAATAAAAAAGCCCGTCATTTACGAATGACGGGCTTTTTCTTTTGTCAAAGCAGAGTTAGTCTTAAAACTATTCGTAGGGAGAAAGCCATGTCACTGCAAAAAAGTAAAACCGCTATCGCATTGTTGGCACTGATGCTTTCACTGACTGTTGTCGCTCAGGTCTATCGCACTGTGGATGAAAAGGGCAATGTTAAATACACCGACCAACCTCCTGCCAATGACACATCTGCTGAAGAGCTCACTTTGCCTTCAATCAATACACAGCCCGCCGTGACGCCGAAAAAACCCGCCAGAAATAGCCAAAAGGAGGAAGCCAGCTATAAGGAAGTTGTCATTCTGTCACCCGCTCAGGACTCAACAATCCCGCCCGGGCAGCTTGAGGTGGTGGTGCAGGTATACCTAGAACCCGCACTTAGATCGGGGCACCGGGTACAATTACTACACAATGGTCAGCCCCACGGCCCAGCGGTTCCGGCCACATCATTCGTGATAGATTCACTGATACGCGGCAAACATACTCTCCAGGCACAGGTAGTTGACGGCTCCGACAACCAATTCGGCCAGTCAGACGTCATTACCATCCATGTCAAACGCCACTCCATATTGCACAACCCCTAACAGAGCACCATATTGGTGCAGAATAACAATTCTTTAGCTACACTCAAGCCACATGCACTGGGGTTCAGGCACCTTACAGCCACAATAAAACTGGCCCAGTAATTGCTATGTATTTACTGGTACTGAACCATAAAGAGGCAATACTGCCCAGCCTGTAGAAGTCGCAATGAAGCAGAGAGATGACTGACCACCAGCTCCACCACCTATTACTGGATAATCTCAGCACGGCTGTGCTGTTGCTGAATGACGAGCTGGATATATGCTACCTGAACCCTGCTGCAGAAAGTCTCTTGGCAGTGAGCGCCATGCGCTTCTGCGGAAACTCCGTTAACGCCCTTTTTGATACCGGGGACAGTACTTACGATTCGCTAAAAGAGGCCCTGGCGACCAACCATCCTTTTACCCAGCGACAGGCACCACTTACGCTTCCTGACCAATCGCATATCACAGTGGATTTTACCGCCACACCCATACAAACAACCTCGGCCGAAATGTTGCTGCTGGAAATGCAGCCCATGGATCGGCTGATGAAAATCAATCGTGAAGAGGCTCTCATCACTACTCACGATACCACCAGGAATCTGGTGCGCGGGCTCGCCCATGAAATAAAAAATCCGCTGGGCGGTATCCGTGGTGCCGCACAATTGCTCTCGGAAGATTTGCATGATCAGCCGGAGCTAAGGGAGTACACAGATATTATCTCCGCTGAAACAGACCGCCTGTGCAATCTTGTCGATCGATTGCTCGGCCCCAACATCATGCCAAAGTTTCTACCGGTAAACATTCATGAGGTTCTTGAGCATGTCGCCGCGCTCGCCGAGGCAGAAACCCGGGGCAGCATCCTGATCAAACGCAACTATGATCCGAGCATTCCCGAAATCAGCGGTGATAGAGGACAACTGATCCAGGCCATGCTCAATATCGTCCGCAATGCGGTGCAAGCCTTGCACAATAGCCCCCAGAAGCGGCCTGCTATCAAGCTCAGGACGCGAATACAACGTCAGTTCACCATCGGCAAAACACATCACAAGGTCGTGTGCCGAATTGACATTACGGACAACGGCCCGGGGATACCCGAAAATCTCATGGACCGTATTTTCTTTCCGATGATCAGCGGCCGGGCCGAGGGCAGCGGCCTGGGCTTACCCATTGCCCAATCAGCTATCCACCTTCATCACGGCCTGATCGAGTGTGATAACGAGCGTGGTGAAACACGTTTCACGATCTATCTACCTTTGGATGCATAACAAATGGACAAACGAACTG
>DDNV01000009.1:9811-10197 GCA_002341315.1 Cellvibrionales bacterium UBA2511 | reverse complement strand
ATCATCAGCGACATCCGCATGCCAGGTATTGATGGCCTTCAACTACTGCAACGGATTCACACCAGTAACCCGGCACTGCCGGTGATTATCACGACGGCCCACTCTGACCTGGACAGTGCAGTAGCGGCCTATCAGGGCGGCGCCTTCGAGTATCTGCCCAAACCATTCGACCTCGATGAACTCGTTGCGGTGACCAATAGAGCCATTAATTTTGTCACAGAACAGAATCGCAAACCGGTCGAGAACGACATTGACATCAGCGGTGAAATCATCGGCGAAGCGCCAGCCATGCAAGAGGTGTTCCGCGCCATAGGGCGACTGTCCCACTCCAACATTACTGTGCTAATCAATGGCGAGTCCGGCACCGGCAAAGAACTGGTCGCCAA
>DDNV01000009.1:500-9778 GCA_002341315.1 Cellvibrionales bacterium UBA2511 | reverse complement strand
GAAGCCGACCTGATTGCCGCCATCTTCGAGGCCGTTACCGAAGAAAGCCATGCCCTGATCCATCGCGATGCCCGCATGGCCGAAACCCTTCGTCTGGCAACCCAGGTCGCCAACAGTTCCGCCTCCATCCTGATTACGGGCGAAAGCGGTACCGGCAAAGAAATCATATCGCGCTTTGTTCATCGTAAATCCAACCGGGCGGACAAACCATTCGTTGCCGTGAACTGTGCCGCGATTCCCGACAACTTTCTTGAATCCGAACTGTTTGGCCATGAAAAAGGGGCTTTTACCGGTGCAACCCAGCGGCGTGAAGGCAGGTTTCAACAGGCTGATGGCGGAACACTTTTTCTCGATGAAATCGGAGATATGCCGCCCGAAGCACAAACACGATTGCTGCGGGTACTGGCTAACGGTGAATTTTATCTGGTCGGCGGGCACACACCGGTAAAAGTCGATGTACGCATCATTGCCGCTACTCACCAGAATCTTGAACAACTGGTGGTGGAAAATCGTTTTCGTGAAGACCTGTTTCACCGCCTGAATGTCATCCGCATTCACCTGCCAAAACTGGCGGATCGGCGGGAAGATATTCCCATGTTAATGCAATATTTTCTCCAGCGGGCCGCGAAGGAGCTTGAAACAGAGACCAAGACTCTGTCCAGCGAGGTTGAGCAGTTCCTCAGCCTCCTTCCCTGGGCTGGCAACGTTCGTCAGCTGGAAAATACCTGTCGCTGGCTGACCGTAATGGCATCCGGCCGGGAGGTACATATGGAAGACCTGCCACCGGAGTTGCGCGACAGCCCGGTGGAAAAAAATGTCACATCGGGAAGCTGGCAACAACAATTGCGGAGTTGGGCTGATGCCGAGTTGCATGCCGGTCGGCAGGATATACTGGCGTCAGCGGTGCCAGTTTTTGAGCGCACCCTGATCGAAACGGCACTGAGTCATACCCGTGGACGGAAACGTGATGCGGCAGAATTATTGGGATGGGGAAGAAATACGCTCACCCGAAAACTGAAAGAGCTTGGGATGAATGATGAAGAAGATCATTAATCCGGGCAACCCATCAGCCGGTCGAACCTGCGGCAATTGCAGACTCAACCGGCCTGAGCAGCACTTAGTGCGTTACATCTTTTTTATCTGACTCAGCTTCCTGCTCTTTCTTCTCTTTCGCCTCGGCAACAGCCTGGGAAAATAGCGCTTCAAAATTGACTGGCGGCAACATCAACGCCGGGAAAGTACCCTTGATCACAATATTGTCTACCACCTCCCTGGCATAGGGAAACAGGGTTGCAGGGCAAAGCACATTGATAACGTGTGTCATCTGGGACTTATCCAGCCCCTTGACGAGAAACACACCCGCCTGATGTACTTCAATAAGGTAAACCGTGTCGTTGCCGTCTTTAACCGTGATCGTCACGGTGATGATCACTTCAAAGTGCGTCTCATCCAGCCGGTTGGTTTTAGTCGCCAGTTCCTGTGCAATTTGCGGTTTCAGCTCGCGATGAAAAGCCTCAGGACCCATGGGAGTTTCGAACGAGAGGTCTTTCAGGTAAACCCGCTGCAGGGCAAACTTTGGGGATTCAGTATCAGCTGCCGCCGCGTCATCAGTAACGTTTTCTTCTGTCATAGTCACGCCTTTATTCGTTCAATATTTGTGCCTGGCCAACCATGTACCGACATGGCAGCATCAGGGCTCCAGGCAACTCATTTCAGCTGTTATGATCAGCAATAATAGTATCCAATTCGCCCTGTTGTTCCATGCGGCGCAGGTCATCATAACCGCCAATATGGGTCTCACCAATCCAGATCTGGGGGACGGTGTGGTAACCGCTCAGCACCACCAACTCTCGCCTCATTGCCGGATCGTTATCTACAGAAATTTCCTGGTAGGACAACTCTTTTGCCGCGAGAAGATTCTTTGCTGCGACACAGTAACCACAACTGCGAGTGGTATAGATTTTTACCGCAACCATGTCAGCTTTTGACAACTGGCAGTTGCTGACTCTGCCACTCCATCATACCGCCGGTAAGCCGGAATACCTTAAAGCCGTTTTGCCGCAGCCTGCGTCCCGCAGCTCCAGCATTCTGCCCCACCTTGTCAGCGATAATAATAAATTTTTCACGGTGGTCATCCAGCTCACCGAGCTTGTCTGACAGTTTTGCCTGGGGAATATTCACCGCTCCGGCAATATGTCCCGCTTTGAACTCCTTGCTGTCCCGGATATCGAGCAACAACGCTTCATCCGCATTAATCATACGAGTAACAGCATGCACTGACAGGGGTCTGCCGCTTTTGATACGCTCATTGATTGCAAACAGATAGATCAATATCAGCAATACACTCACCAGCACCCACTGCTCGCTGATAAAAACAAAGAATTCCACGATTAAGATACCTACAGTTACGGGCCGGACCAAACCGATCTCGGGAAGCTGCGAAAGTATACACACCACGCCCTTCTCTAGGAACCACCATTAGCACTGAAACACCTTTACAGGTAAGATTCACCTACCATTCAAACTTGCTGGAAAACCCCTGACTGAAATCATGAGCGAGCAAAAAAAACCGCTGGTTTTGCTGGTGCTTGACGGCTATGGCCACAGCGACAGCAACGAATCCAATGCCATACAGGCGGCCAAAACCCCGGTTATGGACCACCTCCGGAGCCAATGCCCCACAACACTTATTGCCACGTCGGGACTGGCTGTGGGCCTGCCCGAAGGGCAGATGGGAAACAGCGAAGTGGGCCATATGACCCTTGGTGCGGGCAGAGTGATTTATCAGAGCTTTACCCGCATCAACAAGGCCATTGCCGACGGCGACTTTTTTACCAACCCCGCCTACAGCCGAGCCATCGATAAAGCGGTCAGCGGGAAGCACAGGATTCATATTCTCGGGCTCCTGTCACAGGGCGGCGTTCACAGCCATGAAGATCACATCAACGCCATGGTGGATATGGCCGCACAACGGGGCGCAAAAGAAGTTTATGTGCACGCCTTTCTTGATGGCCGGGATACACCGCCGCGCAGCGCAGAGCAATCGCTGCAGCGCACTAGCGCCAGACTGGCCGAACTCGGTGTGGGCAGAGTCGCCTCTATCTGTGGTCGCTTTTACGCGATGGACCGAGACAACCGCTGGGATCGCGTTCAGGCCGCCTATGACCTGCTCACGCTAGGCAAGGCTGAACATCGTGCAGCCGACCCGGTCGAGGGACTCCACGCCGCTTACCTGCGCGGTGAGAATGACGAATTCGTGTTACCCACCATCATCGCCGATGATTTACACCCGGCTGCCACCATCGGGGATGGCGATACCGTGCTGTTCATGAACTTCCGGCCGGATCGAGCCAGAGAGATGACACGCGCACTTGTGGACAAGGATTTTTCAGGCTTCTCCCGCACAGCCCATCCCACACTGGGCGCTTTCGTGATGACGACTGAATATGCAACTGACATCCAGGCTGACTGTGCATTCCCGCCCGAGGACTTGCATAACACATTGGGCGAATACCTCAGCAATCGGGGCATGACCCAGCTGCGAATTGCCGAAACAGAAAAATATGCCCATGTGACCTTCTTCTTTAACGGCGGCCAGGAAACCCTGTTTCAGGGGGAAGATCGCATCCTGATCCCCTCCCCGAAGGTCGCCACCTACGACCTGAAGCCGGAAATGAGTGCCTACGAGCTGACGGACGAACTGGTTAAAGCCATCACCGGTTGCCAATATGATGTCATTATCTGTAACTATGCCAACTGCGATCAGGTAGGCCACAGTGGTGTCTTCGACGCAGCGGTAACAGCGGTGGAAGTCGTGGATGCCTGCCTGGATCGAGTACTGGAGGCACTCCGTCAAACCGGAGGTGAATGCTTGATCACGGCGGATCACGGTAATGTTGAACAAATGTTTGACAAAGAATCCGGCCAGGTGCACACCCAGCATACGACTTTGCCGGTACCGTTAATCTACGTGGGCCAAAGACCGCTGATACTGAGGGAAAACGGCTCACTTGCGGATGTGGCGGCGACCCTGCTCGACTTGCTGGATTTACCCCCACCACCGGAGATGACCGGACATTCGCTGGTCAGTTTTGTCCATTGACGAAAACAACATGGCTGATGATCATGGTCGGGATACAAAAGGCACTGCTCACGGCAATCGCCTTTCTCCTGTTGAGCACAGCCAGTGCCGGGGAAAAGGAAGACCGCGCCAAACTGGAAAAAATCGGCAAGGATATCAGCAAGCTTGAGCAGTCCATCAAAGGCCAGAGCCGACAGCAGGACAAGCTGGCTGGTGAGCTGAAAAAAATTGAGCTGGCCTCCGCTGACCTGAACAATAAAATTTCCACCATTGAAAAACAGCGGGCAGCGTTGAACCGAGAGCTCATTCAACTTGAGAAACAACAGAAAGAACTCGAGTCATTAAAACACAGCCAACAACAGTTGATCAGCCAGGAGATCGCCGCTGCTTACCGACTCGGTAGCGAAGAACCTATCAAACTTCTTCTCAACCAGGAAGATCCGGAAAAGTTCAGCCGATCCCTCAAGTACTACGATTATTTTCTCGCGGCACGCGCTGAAAAACTCGCCTCTTACCGACAGACGCATCAACAGCTTGAGACGACCAAAAGCGATATCGCCTCCCGCGAGCAGTCTCTGGCAGAATCGCGCCAGCAACTGGTCATCGAACAGCAAACCCTGAGAGAGAATCGACAACAGAGAGAACAGTTACTCACTTCGCTGGGCAAACAGATACAGAACTCTCAACAAACACTGAATCAGCTCAGAAACGAACGGCAACGTCTGGAGACTGTGCTGAAAGCACTCGAGCAGCGCGCCATGCAGCTGGCAGCTCCTGCATCCAAACAGCCCTTCAGCAAGCAGAAAGGCAAGCTGCCCTGGCCGGTATCCGGCAAATTAACCCAACATTTTGGGGCGGTACGCAACGCAGATATCACCTGGAACGGCTGGTTAATGCAAGCCACGGAGGGGCTGCATGTACACAGTATTCATCATGGCCGGGTCATCTTTTCAGACTATCTGCGGGGCTATGGACTGCTAGTAATCATTGATCACGGCGAAGGCTATATGAGTCTCTACGCCCACAACCAGGTCTTGCTCAGGGAAACCGGTGATTGGGTAAAGCCCGGCGAGCGGATTGCCAGAGTGGGCAACACCGGTGGACAGGCAGATCATGCACTTTACTTTGAAATTCGACATAATGGCAAACCCGCCAACCCGAAGGCATGGCTGGCCAGTAAAGCCGGGGGTTAATAATTTTCCAGTGACAAGAGCCAAACTGCCGTTAACCAATCAGGACATTTCATGAAACTGCTGACCAAATCGCTGCTGACGACGCTACTTTTACTGGTATGGCCAGTGATTTCGTATGCAAATGAAGAGTCTGAAAATGCCCGCTTGCCACTGGAAGAGTTGCGCTATTTCACTCAGGTGTTTGACCAGATACGCCAGGCCTATGTCGAAGAAATTGACGATCAGGCACTGTTGGAAATGGCCATTAGCGGATTACTGAACGGGCTCGATCCCCACTCACTCTATATGGACGAAGCTGCCTTTGCCGAGCTACAGGAGAGCACCAGCGGAGAATTCGGCGGACTCGGCATAGAGGTTGGAATGGAAGGCAGTTTTATCAAGGTTATCAGTCCAATCGACGACACCCCGGCATACCGCGCCGGGATTCAGGCCGGAGACCTTATTATCAAACTTGACGATCAGCTGGTACAGGGCATGCCCCTGACAGAAGCGATTGAACTGATGCGCGGCCCAAAAGGCTCAAAAGTAACCTTGACGATTGTTAGACAAAATACCGACGGCCCTTTCGAGGTGGAAATTACCCGCGACATTATTCAAGTGATGAGTGTCCGGCACAGAATCCTGGAACCCGGCTTTGGCTATGTCAGAATTGCACAGTTTCAGGAAAATACCGGTGCCGACTTCCGGGAGGCTCTGTCTGACCTCCAGAAACAGAAAGACGGCCTGAAAGGACTGGTGCTGGATTTACGTAATAATCCGGGCGGATTACTCAACTCATCAGTAGATGTTGCCGATGCGCTACTCGACGGTGGGCTGGTGGTTTATACAGAGGGCCGAATCCCCAGCTCAAAAGAACAGTTTTATGCCACAGCTGGCGATGCACTCAATGGTATTCCCGTTGTTGTGCTGATTAATGAAGGGTCGGCTTCAGCGGCAGAAATCGTTGCCGGAGCGCTCCAGGACCACCGCCGGGCAGTACTGCTGGGTACCAGCAGTTTTGGCAAGGGTTCAGTCCAGACGGTGATACCACTGGGGACAAAACGGGCTATCAAGTTGACCACTGCCCGCTACTACACGCCCAACAAACGCTCTATACAGGCAGAGGGAATTCGGCCTGACATTACCGTCAGACCGGCTGAGATCCACTTGCTTGAAACGCAGAAACAGATCAAGGAAGCCAATCTCGCCGGCCATTTGAGCAGTGACAGTGACCCACAAATAACTGACAAGGAAGATCTGCTGCAGGCAGACAACCAATTATACGAAGCTATCAATCTCCTCCAGGGACTCAACATTTTCTCACGCAACACTAGCCGGGGTGATAAAGATCAATAGAGCAGGTCAACGCATTGACTTTTTAAGAAAAATTGTGCTGAATTAGAGGGTGTTTACCCTTTCGAAACATTAGGAAGTTAATCGGATTGTGTGGAGACCTTGACTAAAAACAATACCAGTAGTTGCAGTACACGGGAGACCACATGGTAACGCCAAGAAAAGCAGAAGATGGCAGTCAAAAACCACTGATAAGAAGTGATCGTTTTTTTAAACTTCACAATTTCTGGTTCTTTGCCACACGCGAGGGTGCGGCCGTTGGTCCGTTTGACTCCAAAGAAGGTGCTGTTCAGGCCGTAGCTGACTACATTGAATTTGCCAAGAAAGCAGACGAGGAAACACTCCAGTTTTTTAAAATCGGGACGCGTTACGCCGTCTAGAACGCCCGCCCCCGAGACTCATGAAGTCATAGACGCACTTCGATACCCCGTTCTGCCATATACACTTTGGCCTCTCTGATAGTGTATTCCCCAAAGTGAAATATGCTTGCCGCCAATACAGCGTCGGCTTTTCCTTCAATGACACCATCGACCAGATGTTGCAGATTGCCTACGCCACCCGAAGCGATGACAGGCACATCGACTGCATCACTGATGGCCCTGGTGAGAGGAAGGTTAAATCCGCTTTTAGTGCCATCCCTATCCATACTGGTAAGCAGTATCTCTCCCGCACCGAAGGAAACCATCTGCTCTGCCCAGGCAACCGCATCAATACCGGTAGCAATACGGCCACCATGGGTAAACACCTCCCAGCGCAACGGCTCATTGTCGGCACTCACCTGTTTGGCATCAATAGCGACCACAATGCACTGCGACCCAAACCGCTCCGCCGCCTGCCGGACGAATTCGGGAGTTTTGACGGCAGTCGAATTGATGCTGACTTTATCCGCCCCGGCATTCAGCAGTGAACGGATATCCTCAAGGCTGCGAACACCGCCACCAACCGTCAGGGGGATAAATACTTCGCTGGCCATCCGTTCCACCGTCTGAATCATCGTGTCCCGCTCTTCATGACTCGCAGTAATGTCCAGAAAAGTGATTTCGTCGGCACCTTCCTCGTTGTAGCGTTTAGCCACTTCAACCGGGTCACCCGCATCACGTATGTCGAGAAACTTGACGCCTTTAACTACTCGTCCCTTATCCACGTCGAGGCAGGGAATAATTCGCTTGGCCAGCATTAATGATCATCCTCATTTTCATTCTGCTCATCGAACAGGTGCCCCATCTTGCCGGCCTTTGTCGCGAGATAACGAAAATTGTGGGGATTTCGGCCCGACTGCAACGCAATCCGCTCCACCACTTCTATCCCGAGACTCTCAAGCGCTTCTACCTTGCGGGGGTTATTGGTCAACAGTCTGACCCGGGTTATCTGCAGGTGCCTGAGCATTGATTGACAGATACTGTAATCGCGCAGATCGGCGCCAAAACCGAGCTGTTCATTGGCCTCCACGGTATCGGCTCCAGCATCCTGAAGGTGGTATGCCCTGATTTTGTTGAGCAGCCCGATACCCCGTCCCTCCTGGCGAAGATAAAGGATGACACCGCGACCTTCAGCGGCAATACGCCGCATCGCCTCTTCCAGCTGCGCGCCACAGTCACAGCGGATGCTGAAAAGTGCATCACCGGTAAGACATTCTGAGTGAATCCGCAACATAACAGGCTGGTCACCAGCGACATCACCCATAGTGATGGCCACGTGCTCTTTATCGCTTTTCACGTCTTCGAAGCCGTGAATATCAAAGACCCCCCAGCGAGTAGGCAGTTTGGAGCTTTCAACAAAACGTAGGGTCACCAATGACTCCTGAAATTTGGCGGGTGGGTATTTTAGCCGGGATAGACGCCGAGTAAAGCTTGCCAGCCAGCTTTTTAGTGAAGCATGAAAAAGTTAATATTTTTTTCTCATCACCAGAACGCCGGCTTCTTCACTCATTTCAATCTGACTCAAAAAACTGTTACCCAGCAACACCTGCGCCGGGAAGTTACCGATCACAACAGTTGATCGAACTTGATGGACCGTGATATTGCCGATAGTCAGTTTATCGAGATCGACGTGATAGGTATTCACAATACCACCTGCCGTGCTGGCATTACCTTTAATACCGCGGCGAAAGTTCACCCCCAGCCGCTGGGCATCGTGCATGTTCATGGCTACCGCACTGGCCCCGGTATCCACCATAAAATCGACCGGGCGGCCATTGATATAGCCGCTGACATAATAGTGGCCATTTTCAGCCCGGGGGATTCTGACCTCAGCCTTTTCAGCCGCGTGAAAACTGGCAGAAATACGATCTGAAAGTCCGAGGGACAACCGCTTGCCATCTACCAGCAATACCGCCTGCTGACTATTGCTTTCCAGCAGTGTAACGCCCTCCGGACTGGTCTGGCCCTGCTTGAGCAGGTGCTGTTTGCCATTGATGACCAGCACCGCACTACCACCGAATAGCCCATTCACCTGGATCTCCGGCATCGACCAGCCCGGGAGCGAACCTGTCAGCCCTATCACGCCCAGCAAGATTACAGCGAACTTTTGTTTCATCCCTGCCCACGCTTATCCGAAAATTTTGTACAGTATCGGCTATAACACGCCTGCTCGATACCTAAAACCAGATTTGCCCTACAGCAAACAGAATGAGCCAGGCAAACACTCCGGCCAGCAAATCATCCAGCATGATA
>DDNV01000009.1:0-387 GCA_002341315.1 Cellvibrionales bacterium UBA2511 | reverse complement strand
CAGCAAATCATCCAGCATGATACCGGCACCCCCATCCACATGGCGATCAAGCCAACAGATGGGCCAGGGCTTCCAGATATCAAAAAGACGAAACAGGACGAATCCGGCCAACGCCCAGGTCCAGGTCACCGGGAGTGCTGCCATGGTCAGCCAGTAGCCCACCATCTCATCCCAGACAATCCCCTGATGATCCTTGACACCAAGATCGTGCGCCGCCCTGCCGCAAAGGTAAAAACCCAGCAGCGCGGCCAGTGCCACAATCAGTAAATAGAGCGTTAATGGCAAGGCAGCCAGGGCCGGCCAGATTAGCACGGCCACCAGCGTGCCGGCAGTGCCCGGACCTTTGGGGGCCAGCCCACTGCCGAAGCCAAATGCCAGAAAATGCAC
>DDNV01000004.1:8799-9224 GCA_002341315.1 Cellvibrionales bacterium UBA2511 | reverse complement strand
TTGCCGAAGTTGGGAAATGTCACCACACACTGTTTGCCCACACGCAACATTTCTCCCAATACCAGGTGAGGATAACGCATCGCCTGAAGGGCCTGGGTCATGACCACGGTGTCAAAGCTGTTGTCGGAAAACTGGCTCAGGCCCTCGTCAAGATCGGCCTCAATCACATTGACGCCACGGGCAACACAGGACGTGATTTTGTCAGCATCAATTTCCAGCCCATACCCCCAGACACCTTTTGTCTTGCGGAGGGTCTGTAGCAGTTCGCCGTCGCCGCAGCCGAGGTCCAGAATACGGCTCGTCGGGTGGATCCACTGCTGAATAATGTTGAGGTCTGTGCGCATCATCATTTTGAGGATATCTCAGCTGCTATGCGGTTTGTATAGGCAGTGAGCACTTGCTCATAACGCTGGTTCGGCAGTAGA
>DDNV01000004.1:7457-8722 GCA_002341315.1 Cellvibrionales bacterium UBA2511 | reverse complement strand
ATAACGCTGGTTCGGCAGTAGAAATGCATCGTGTCCGAGGTTGGATTCAATGGCGGTATAGGCCACATTTTTATCGGCGGCGATCAGTGCCTCAACAATTTCTGCAGCGCGTTCCGGAGAGAAGCGCCAGTCGCTGGAAAAGGACACCACAAGAAAATCACAGCTGGCGTGCCGGAAGGCTTCGACCGGATTGTGATCGTACTCGCGGGCGAGATCGAAATAGTCGAGGGCTTTGGTCATCAGAAGGTAGGTGTTGGCATCGAAAGCGCCGGAAAAGGCGTCACCCTGATGGCGCAGATAGCTTTCCACCTGGAATTCAATGGGTGCATCCTGGCCGCGCTGAAAAGAACCGGAGCGCAATTCCCGACCGAATTTATTGCCCATTAGCTCATCCGATAAATAGGTAACGTGGCCGATCATGCGCGCCAGCCCCAGCCCGTTTCTGGGTTGAGTCTGTTGTTCGAGATAGCGCCCGTTGCAAAACTCGGGATCGGATCTGATGGCGTTGCGCGCTATCTCGTTAAAAGCGATATTTTGCGCGCTGAGTTTCATCGCCGAGGCGATGACAACCGCATGGCGCAACCGATCCGGATATTCCAAAGCCCAGCGCATAACCTGCATGCCACCGAGACTGCCGCCAACGATGGCAGCCCATTGACGGATACCGAGCTTGTCCGCCAGTCGGGCCTGACTTTCTACCCAGTCTCGGACCCGCAACGGTGGGAAATCAGGTCCCCAGGGTTGACCGGTATCAGGGTTGATGGATACGGGGCCGGTGCTACCGTGACAGCCACCGATATTATTCGGACAGACGATAAAAAAACGGCTGGTATCGAAGGGTTTTCCCGGTCCGATATGATTGTTCCACCAACCCGGCCGCTGATCGGCCATACTGTGATATCCGGCGGCGTGGTGGTGGCCACTGAGGGCGTGACAAATGAGGATGGCGTTGCTGCCATCGGCGTTCAATTCCCCATAGGTTTCCACCATCAGTGTGTAATTGTCGAGTGTTCTGCCGCAGGCAAGCGCGAGCGGCTCATCGAAGTGAATCGCTTGCGGTGTGACAATACCAACGGAGTTTTCCGGAATTACATCAGGCATCAATGATTCAACGAGTAGCTGGCTTTTGCCGGTGTTTCGGCAGTCTAAAGAGGGGCGTGTATTGGCGCAAGGTTAGCATGCTGTTTTGCTCGCCACTGCTGTCAGAGTGTCTCCAGATCATAATCCACAATCACTGGCAGGTGACTGGAAAACGTCTTGGCTTT
>DDNV01000004.1:0-7317 GCA_002341315.1 Cellvibrionales bacterium UBA2511 | reverse complement strand
AAACGTCTTGGCTTTGTAGATCACAGCATATTCCACGTGGCTGGTGAGGTTTTTTGACACAATTTGCATATCGGTGCGCCAACCCATCCCTTCAAAGGGTTTACCGGCAGGCCAGTAAGTGAATTCGTCCGCATCCATGTTGAAGAGCCGAAAAGCATCGGCGTAACCGATGTCACTGAATACCTGATCGAGGCACTGCTGCTCATGTGGCAGGAAACCGGACAGGTTGCAGCAGGTTTCCGGTGCGCTCACGTCAATGGTCCGATGGGCAATATTCCAGCTGCCACAAAAAATATAGTCACGACGCTTGCTGCTGATTTTGCTGAAATGGGCCAGAAGATCCCGAAAAAACCGGTCTTTAAGCGGTTGGCCGTCGCTGTCGGAAGGAGCCAGCAGTGAACAGATGCTGACATGCTCAAAGTCGGCTTGTAGATACCGCCCATTCATATCTTCGCCGTTGTTGGCGCCAAAACCGTACATGATTGCCTTGGGCATATCCCGGGTGTAAATGGCGACACCATTTTGCTCTGGTTGGGGCGCATCAAAGAAGTAGCTGAAGTAACCGTCGAGCTGAAAATCGGCCCGAGAACTGAGAACGGGTTCCGGCAACCGGAGATCCTGAAGGCATATTATGTGAGCGTCCTGGGAGGCCAGCCACTGAAATAACCCCAGATCGGCAGCCTGTTGGATACCGTCCACGGCAACACTGATAATTCGCATGATCGCCCCTGATTTTGGGAGAGTGTATGATAACCGACAGATCGTGTTTCCAAAATGGGGAAACTGTCTTCAGGCTCCGGCGGAACCTGTGATGTTGACAAACCGGACTGTTTCTATGGCCAATTTAATCAATAACAGCAAATCCACTTGGTGTCTGGTGTTGGCATTATTTTGTTCGGCGTCCATGTTAGCAGAGGCCAGTAATCTTTTCCGCTATCACAATAGCGAGGGCAATCTGGTGATTGACCATCAGGTGCCACCGGAGTACGTCGCCAAAGGCTATGAGGTGCTCAGCAGCACAGGCAGGGTGGTAAAAACTGTTCCGCCACATCAGCCTGTGGAAGAAGAGGAAGGGGCTGTATCAGCCGCGGCAAGCCGGGCGGATCAACTCAAAGAGGATCAATTTTTATTGCGCAGCTACAGTGATGTTGGCGAAGTTGAGGCCGCCGGTGAGCGGCGACTGGCACAACTTGCCAGAGAAATAGAGATTATCGAGTCCAACCGGGCCAAAAATGAAGAACAGCTTGAGAAGGCTGAAACCAGGGCTGCCCGATACCAGCTTGCCGGTAAAAAATTACCCCAAGGCCTGTTGGAAAGAATGGATGAGATCACCAGGTTAACCGGTGATACACAGCATATGTTGTTGCTGCGCAAGCGGGAATATGAGGAGGTGGCGGCGCGTTATGAGCGTTACAAAAATCGCTTCAAGGCGTTGAATCCCGAAAAAACACCGTCGCCGCCACCGACCACTGCTCCTGCCAGTTCGCCGTCGGCAATCGAGTGAACTCGCTGCGAACGAACTGACTGATCTTGCCTTCGGCCAGCGCCAATATCAGGTTGGCTGCAGCCGTCACCGTGATGGCCGGGCGCAGGTTTTCCGATACCTCTGCTTCGCGAAGAATCTGCTTTAGCTGGGTTTCCAGTCGATCAAATAATTGCTGTATTCGTTTGTGCAGTCGCTCTGTTTCACCGGTCAGCGCATCGCCCGTGAGTAACCGGGTAATTCCAGGGTTGCGCTCGGCAAACGTGAGCAGAAGCGTCAGAATACGGTAGCAGCGACTGGCGGCATCCGGTTCTTCGACAATGATCGTACGCATCCGGGTAAACAGCGTCTCTTCGATAAAATCGATCAGGCCCTCATACATCCGGGTCTTGCTCGGAAAGTGCCGGTAGAGCGCAGCCTCGGAGACGCCGACCTCTGCGGCGAGTGCAGCAGTCGTAATACGCCCACCGGGCGCGGCTTCCAGCATCCCTGCGAGGGCTTGGAGAATGTGCTGTTTTCTGGAAGTTTTTGCTGTTGTTGTCATCCGGTGCTCTCTGCTGCCTCATCGGTGATCAACGTGCCGACACCCAGATCGGTAAAGATTTCCAGCAGTGTGGCATGGTTGACCCGGCCGTCAATAATATGGGCTGTCCTGGCGCCGCCCTTGACCGCATCCAGCGCACAGCGGATTTTCGGCAGCATGCCGCCGTAGATTGTGCCATCTGCGATCAGTTCATCCACCTGACGGGTGGACAGGCCGGTCAAAACCTCACCGTTTTTATCCTGCAGGCCGGCGACGTTGGTGAGCAGAATCAATTTTTCTGCCTTGAGGACTTCGGCGATCTTGCCAGCTACCAGATCGGCATTGATGTTGTAGGAGTTGCCTTCACTATCGACCCCAATGGGCGCGATCACTGGAATAAAGTCACTGTTGGTCAGCATGTCGATAACGCCGGTATTCACCGATTCGACTTCGCCCACGTGGCCGATATCAATGATTTCCGGTGCTTCCATCTCGGGTGTGTGCCGACTGACTTTGAGTTTGCGGGCCTTGATTAACTGGCCGTCCTTGCCGGTAATACCAACGGCCTTGCCACCGGCGTGGTGAATGAGATTGACGATTTCCTTGTTGACACCACCGCCCAGCACCATTTCCACCACGTCCATGGTCTTACTGTCGGTAACCCGCATGCCGTTGACAAAGTGGGATTCAATTTGCAGCCGCGCCAGTAGCTCACCAATTTGTGGGCCGCCACCGTGGATTACCACCGGATTCATGCCCACCAGCTTCATCATCACAATATCCCGGGCAAAGCTGGCTTTCAGCTTTTCGTCCACCATGGCATTGCCGCCAAATTTGACGACGATGGTCTTGCCGGTGAAACGCTGGATGTAGGGCAGTGCCTCGGACAGAACCCTGGCCGTGTTGGAGGCGGCTTCTCGCGTTAGTGACATGTGTGTTCCTGACAGTGTGATAATTCAAAAGCTCAAGCGATTGTCTATGCTACGGAGTTGCTGACGGAAAAGCGATTTGATTTTTTCGAGTGATTCCTCGTTCTCCGCTTCAAATCGCAGGGTCAGTGCCGGGCCGGTATTGGAGGCGCGCACCAAACCCCATGCCTTTGGAAAATCGACCCGAATTCCGTCAATGGTTGACATCTTGCCTGCCTGAAAGGCCTCATTTTCCCGCAGTTTTTCAATCAGCGTGAACTTCTCCTGTTCATCGACTTCTATCCGTATTTCAGGTGTCGAACAGCGTTCCTCAAAGCCGGCCATTATCTCATCCAGGCCCTGTTCACGAATGGTCATGATTTCAATCAGCCGCGCCGCCGCATAGATGCCGTCATCAAAGCCAAACCAGCGATCCTGGAAGAAAATATGGCCGCTGAACTCCCCGCCAAGCGGTGCCTTGCTTTCAATGATTTTGTTATACATGTGGGAATGGCCGGTTTTCCACATTACCGGGCGACCACCGTAGCTACTGATCAGTGTGTTGAGGCGCCGGGTACTTTTGATATCAAATACGATGTCTGTCCCCGGGTGTCGCGAAACGACGTCCCGGGCAAAAATCATCAATAACTCATCTGGCCAGATAATTTTGCCACTGGCAGACACCGCCACAATCCGATCGCCATCACCGTCCAGTGCAATCCCCAGGTCTGCCTGGTTGTCTTTTACATGGCAGATAAGATCGGTCAGATTTTCCGGCACCGTGGGATCCGGCGCATGATTGGGAAAGCTGCCGTCCACATCGCAGTAGAGGGGGATGACATCGCAGCCTATGGCGTCCAGTACCCGTGATGCCAGTTCACCGGCTATGCCGTTGCCGGCATCCAGTACCACCCTGGTTTGCTGGGCGGGAACCACGTCGTCGGAAATGGCCTCAATATAATCATCTGAAATATCCAGTTCCTGGCGCTCGCCATGGGGTTTGTCGGGGTAGTCTTCCATCATTTCGGTCTGCAGGGCCATAATTTCTGCACCGCAGAGTGCATGGTGCTGAAAGAAAATCTTGAATCCATTGTACTGTGCCGGGTTGTGGCTGGCAGTCACCATCACGCCGCACTCCGTCTGTTGCAGGTGATTGGTGGCAAAATTGAGCAGGGGGGTGGGCACTGGCCCCAAATGGATGATGTGACAGCCGGTGCTGCGGATTCCCTCTTCGAGCGATTCGATCAATTCCGGGCTGGAGAGTCGTCCATCATAGCCTGTTACCAGGGTGTGCTCATCCACCAGCATTGCCCGCCGAGCCAGTGCGCGGCCAAGCTTGAGGGCGAACGCCGGGGTTAGTTGTGAGCCCGCCAGGCCCCGGATGTCATAATCGCGAAACACCACCGCCGGGATATCGGATATGTCGTCATTGCCGTCGGTGTCGCTATTGGTGTCGCTATCCGTACCGCTGTAGTTTGCCGGTTCCTGTGGCTCATCTTGTGCTGGGTCAGTGGCACTCGTCCCATTCGTAGCCTCGTCACCAGCCTCATCAATAGTCCCGTCGGCAGACGATGCCGCTTCGTTGGCAGGTGCCCTGGCAAGCACGGGCTTTCTCCGTCCTTGCCAATTTTGCCAATGGTCGCGATGAAGGGCGATACGAATAGCCAGGTAGGCCAGGAGTAAGGTGATGCTCGCGATGGCGCCAGCCAGCACCATAAATTCCGTGTAAGAAGGGGCTGCTCTTTTCAACAGGGTCGCACTGCCAGTGAAGTGCAGTTTCCAGGTGCCGATGCGGGTGTCCTGCTTGACGGTATTCACGGCCCTGGACTTGTTGGTCAATGTAAGAAAAGGTGTGGCACCGGCCCCGGGGGCATCCTGCAACAGTTCAGTCGTTCCCAGGGAGGAGTCGACTGCTCGGGCAAGGGCCTTATTGAGAGGTTCCATTGACAGCATGGCCAGCAATGTGCCGAGGATTTTGCCCTCTGTGTTTTTTACCGGGTAGGCAAACAGCAGCTCCCAGTCATCGCATACTTTCGCCGCGACGGGTTCGGGTAGTTCGCCTTCCAGCACCTGTCGGGATAATTGTTGCCCGATGAAATTATTCGATTCTGCGAGGCGGCTCTCCCCGGGGCGTAGCAGATAGCCATTATTCAGGTCTTCGACCAGACTCTTCATTCTCTGCTCCATGCGTGACCGCATGGCCTGGTCGGCGGTAGCCAATGCCTCAATGAACAGATCATCCTGCGACAGGGCGAGTAATTGCTGCGCACGTTGATCAATATGGTGGTCGACCATTATACGTTGCTTGGTGGCATATTCAGTGGCAAGCGATGCGGCAAGGGAGGTTCTGGCATTGTCCATCATCTGGTGGTGTAGCAGATAGGTAATGATAGCGGCAGTGAAGAACAGCAGTGCCAGAAATCCGTTCAAAACAGGGTGTTTGGCGAGTTTCAGGATTATTGCACCACGTCGGGAGTTGGAATTTGTCATATCGCTTTAGTCGGTCGGTAACATGTCTGCAATTCTGGCGATTAGCTGCCGCGCCAAAATGGACTTGTTGATTTTGGGAATGGCCTCGGCGCCCTGCATTTCCACGACCAGCACCGCGTTGTCATCACTGTTAAAACCAATGGTCCGGTCGGAGACATCATTGGCGATGACCAGATCGAGTTTTTTTCGTTCCAGCTTGCTGCGGGCGAAATCTTCCACTTGGGTAGTTTCCGCGGCAAAGCCCACCGTAAAAGGGCGATTCTGCAGCGCGGCAACCGCACTCACAATATCCGGATTTTTCACCAGTTCAATGGTCATCTGATCAGCGGCTTTTTTCATTTTCTGTTCGGCGACCCGGGCGGGTCGATAATCAGCCACTGCCGCTGAGGCGATGAATAGCTGACAGTTCACCGTTTCAGCCAGCGCTGCCTCGTACATCTCAAGCGCACTGGTAACGTGGATGGTTTTGACTCGATCGGGGGGAGTGAGATTAACCGGGCCGCTGATCAGAACAGTTTCTGCACCGGCCTCTGCAGCAGCTTCTGCCAGGGCATAACCCATCTTTCCGGAACTGTGGTTGCTGATGTAGCGCACCGGATCAATCGCTTCCTGCGTAGGACCCGCCGTGATGACGACTTTTCTTCCGGCCAATGCGCCGGTTTCAAACAGGTCGGCCGTGAGTTCAACAATATCCTGTGGCTCGGTCATTCTGCCTGGTCCGATGTCACCGCAAGCCTGGCTGCCCTCCGCCGGGCCGAAGATGTGCACACCACGTCCGCGCAATCGCTCCAGATTGTATTGGGTGCTGGGGTGGCGCCACATGCCCTGGTTCATGGACGGTGCAATAGCCAGTGCTGATCGGCTGGCAAGGCAGATAGTGGAGAGCAGGTCGCTGCCTTCACCATTGGCCAGTTTGGCCATAAAATCTGCAGTGGCCGGTGCGACCAGGATGACATCGGCCCAGCGGGACAGCTCAATATGGCCCATCGCCGCCTCGCTTTCCGGGTCGAGCAGAGCCAGGTGGACGCGGTGTCCGGAGAGTGCCTGTAGCGTGAGTGGTGTAATGAACTCGGTGGCCGCACTGGTCATTACTACCTGTATATCGGCACCGGCATCCTGCAGCCGGCGAACAATTTCGGCACTTTTATAGGCGGCAATTCCACCGGTTATACCCAACAGTATGCGTTTGTTTGCCAGAGTGAGCATCGGGTGGATCCTGTATATGACACCGGGAAGGTTAAGATAACATTGCCGTGGAGGTTTGCGTAGTCAGGGGTTATATTATCGATCGCACAGGGAGGTGTTATGTCGATTCGAGACTGGCCCGAGGGAGAGCGGCCTCGGGAAAAACTGATGGTAAAAGGGGCGGAGACGCTCTCCGATGCCGAATTGCTGGCAATTTTTCTGCGCACCGGCTGTGCCGGGCAATCGGCTGTGGATTTGGCGCGATCACTGCTGCATCAGTTTGGCAATCTTGGCCAGTTGCTGGCCGCCGACAAGCCCACATTTTGTCGTGCCCGCGGTCTGGGTGAGGCCAAGTTTGTCCAGTTACAGGCGGTGATGGAGCTGGCCAGGCGTCATCTGGGGGAAAAGCTGCAGCGGGATCAGGTGTTCAGCAATCCAGCCAGTGTGGGGGAATTCCTGCTGGCACAGTTGGGCCAGCGTCATCAGGAAGTGTTCGGGGTGCTGTTTCTCGACAACCAGCACCGTTTGATTGCCTGGGAAAAACTGTTTTTCGGAACCGTCAATAGCGCCAGTGTTCACCCCCGTGAAGTGGTCAAACGGGCATTGCATCACAATGCTGCGGCAGTGATTCTTTCGCACAACCACCCGTCTGGAGTGGCTGAGCCCAGTGATCCCGATCGATGTATTACCCGTCAATTGCAGGAAGCACTGCAACTGGTGGATGTAAG
>DDNV01000040.1:4253-5259 GCA_002341315.1 Cellvibrionales bacterium UBA2511 | reverse complement strand
GGGTTCTGGTTGGGCCCTTTACCAACCGTGCGGAATTGGCGAGTGCCAGGGACAGCCTGTCGGGAAACGGGATTGATTCACTGCTGTTAAAACGCAAACAATAGCCTTTAACCAAACCCGTCGGGTACCTGAAGCTCAGGAACCAGAACGACAAACTACAGTCGCGACTTGATCCCCTTGTGGTGCCGCTCCAGATTTTCAACGCGTTTCTCAGCACTTTTACGCAACATGACATAGGTGGCACCCGTGCCCCCGTGCTGTGGCTGGGCACTGTGAAAAGCCAACACTTCATCCATCTGCTGCAACCAATGGTTGGTACAGCTTTTAAGCAGTGCGGGTTTTTCCCGGTTCTCCCCTCTCCCGTGCGTGATCAATGCACAGCGTATGTCGTGTTTCAGACAATCCTGAATAAAGAGATAGACCTGCTGTCGCGCCTGTTCAACCGTCAGGCGGTGCAGGTCGAGCCGCGAATCGACAAGATAGTTGCCCATCCGCAGATTTTTGAAGACACCGTGCTGAACACCACTGCGCTTGAACGACAGCACATCCCTCGGTTTCACTGGCGGAATATACGCTTCTGACGACAGGCCATCGACATCACTGGCGATCATCGCCTCGGCAGCCCGCCGGCGGGATTCCAGGCCGGGGGTCATCACAACGGGTTGCTTCAGACGAACGCGCTCCGCCGGTTTTTTAAGCGGTTCAACATCCTTCATCTGCTGGCGAAAAATACCGTTATCGTCGTCAGTCACACTGCATTCCTTTCCTGCCACGTACAAGGGTGCATTATAGCGCCGGTAAGGGCCAGGTTACCTCTGCATCACAAGCCATGTGCTGTGCCGTACTTCTTTTCGATCAGTGCCTTCAATACCGACTGGCGGGAGAGTCCCGGCGGGATCTGGCTATTCGGGATCTTTCACTGAGAGATGGGAAGTGTCCACTTCCCGTTCGATGGGTGGGGACTTCTCTTCTTCTTTCAGTACATCGGCGCCGGGTTCATCCACCG
>DDNV01000040.1:0-4062 GCA_002341315.1 Cellvibrionales bacterium UBA2511 | reverse complement strand
CTCATCCACCGTTATATAGGACGTATCCACCTCTCTGGGCGTAAAGTCACGGCGATATTCAGGAGGCAGAACGTCCGCTCCCACCGGGGCTACACCGATGGTCTCTGCTGCCTTCGAATGTTCCGGACCAGACTGTGGAACTTCCGTATTCTGACCGGATGGCTCGCCAGCACCATCGGCAGGGTTGGCAACCGGTGGTACGGTTTGCTCTGTGCGGTCGGCCTCGTTCGCGGCCTGCCTGTCAGGATCAACGGGGCGCAGCTCCACCAGCGCCCCGGCCTCTTTCAGGACTACCCTGTAGCGCGCTGCCGCCTCTTCATCAAGATCACGTTTGATGACCACCGGTCTGCCGGAAAACATCTGTTCAACTTTGGCATCCGGTGCGCCGAATAATTCGGCCAGGCGTCGCTTCACATCCATCAGGGATTGTCCGGGCACCACGTCTCCGCGAAAAATCACTTCAAAACGTCTATCGCTCATCATCCCTTCCCCTTATCCGTTTCGGATAGCAATCCATCCTGATGTTCAGTCAAACGACGCCTATTCATTGAACGGCGATAGCAACCCAGGTAATTAACACCAACAACATCGTCAACAGCACCGCTGCAGAACCCAGATCCTTGGCCCTGCCAGATAAATCATGGCGCTCTTCACCGATACGGTCAATGGCGGCCTCCACAGCGGAATTGAGTAGCTCCACAATCAACAACAGCAAAACGGAGCCCAGCAGAAGAACCAGCTCGACCGGGCTTTCAGCCATAAAAAATGCCAGCGGAAAGAGCAGGCAGGTAACCGCCACTTCAATCCTGAAGGCTTCCTCGTATTTAAAACAGGCCTGCAAACCACGCCAAGAGTTAATGGCGGCATAGAAAGCGCGACGTTTTATCAAGCCATAAATGCGTTCCATCAGCCACAACCCAGGTTGATACGTTGGTCCATGGTACGGGAGGGCTCGGCCTCGCCGGGAACCCCCACCACTCTGGCTGGGACACCCACCACTGTGGTATGCGGTAATACTGAATCGAGAACCAGGCTTCCGGCGCCGATCTTGGCCCCTTCACCCACCTCGATATTGCCAAGTACTTTGGCACCTGCAGCAATCAGCACCCCACAACGTATTTTTGGATGGCGATCACCTGCCTGAGCGCCGGTGCCGCCCAGGGTCACCGAATGTAACAGGGAAACATTTTCACCGATCACCGCCGTTTCACCAATCACCAGACCCGTGGCATGATCGAGCATGATGCCGCCGGCAATATCGGCTGCAGGGTGAATATCCACCGCAAATATTTCCGAAGCCCGGCTTTGCAGAAACAGGGCCAGGGAGCGCCGCTCATGCCGCCAGAGCCAGTTCGCCACACGGTACACCTGCAAAGCATGAAAGCCCTTGAGGTAAAGCAGAGGCAGACAATACTGGCCGCAGGCCGGATCACGTTCCATATGAGCCGTCAGGTCGCGTCTCATCCGCTCGCAAATTGAACGGTCACTCTGCATTGCGTCCAGCAGCACCTGATAAATGGCCAGCGGGGATAAAATACTGTTACCGAGTTGTTCGGCCAGATTGTAGGCGAGCGCATCCTCCAGCGATTTATGGCTCAGGACCGCGGCATGGAAAAAGCTCGCCAGAACCGGCTCCTCTCGGGCCCGTTCAACAACTTCATGGCGAATGGATTGCCAGAGCGCGTCGTCGACTGGGGTTGTTTGTGGCAGATCGACCATCAGTGTCTCTTTAATTGCAGTAAAGTTATTGTGGCAAAGTTATTGCGGGGAAAATGAACCTTGCCATGATTGCATCGAGATTCGACAGAACAGCATCACGCAATTCCAACTGGTCATTATCCAGAATTTCACGCAGAAATACTCTATCCAGTTTCTCCTCAAACAGTCGTGCTACCGGCAGATAACTCAGGTGCCAAGGCTCGGGGGCCACGCCACCACGATCAATGGCATAGGGCATGATAAAACCAAAACCGGCAGCATGTTGCTGCAACCATTCGGACAACCTGCAAAACGGCCCCGACCCGGCATACTCCTCCGGGACAAGCTGCAACCTGTAGTCGCCGGGCACAGCCGCTGCATCCCAGATATCCAGATCGGTTCCCCAGTGATGCCGTGAACACCCCGGCAGTGCGGACCAGCGCAAGATCGCCATTACCTTGTCCCGGTCACTGAGCGATTCGAGATCAATCGGAGAGCCAGTATCATCCAGTACCGGACGCAAACCCCGTGCCTTGCTGTTCCAGATGGCCAGTTGCCGCGCGAAAGAGCGATAACCACTGGCCACGGCAATCTGTAGGCCCTCTTCCGCAGCCGCATCACACATCGCTTGAAATGGCTTAATGATGTCACCGTGCAACAACACACTGCCATCCAGTTTGCACAGGAGCTGCTCATCACAGCCCATTAGCATTTGATTGTTAATACTTGCCATGCAGGTTTTACCGGGAATACAGCCTGTCGGAAAAATAACACCTTAATATGCCGAATAGTATTTTGCTATGCTTCGCCCAAAACACACCAGGAGTGACCACCCATGCAGGAAGAAATTCAGCAAGTCGAGGCAATTTACAACAGTATCGTGCAATTTTTTGTCAACTACAGCTTCCAGTTGGTTGGCGCACTGATCGTTTTTCTGATCGGCATGTTTGTGGCATCCAAAGTATCGGCCGCAACACTCAGACTGTGTGAGAAAAAATCCCTCGATATCACCCTGAGCCGCTTTATCGCCAGCTTTGTCAAAATTGTCATTCTGGTGGGCGTAGCCATTATTGCCCTGGGCAAAATCGGGATCAGTGTGACACCATTCGTGGCCGCCATCGGTGCCATTTCGCTGGGGGCCGGTCTTGCTGTTCAGGGACTGTTATCAAACTATGGCGCGGGCCTGAATATTATCATTACCCGTCCTTTCGTTGTGGGCGACACCATCACAGTAAAGGGGGAAACCGGACTGGTGGACGAGGTTCATCTCGCTTATACCGTCCTGAAAGATGAGGATGATGTGCGCATCACCATTCCCAACCGACATATCGTCGGCGAGATTCTGCACAACTCTGCCGCCAACAAACTGGCAGAAACCACCGTGGGCGTCAGTTATGGATCTGACCCGGAGACCGTGGTCAAAGTACTGCAATCGGTACTGGCAGAACAGGGCGCCTCGGAGACCCGGGAACCCTTGATCGGCATCGACAATTTTGGTGATAGCGGGATTAACTTCATGGTGCGTTTCTGGGTGCCTACAGAACATTTCCACGAAACGCGGTTCCGGGTAAACGGGGCGATTTTTCAGGCACTCACTGACGCCAACATCAGCATACCTTTCCCACAGAGAGAGGTTCGTCTGTTAGATAATGCGGGTTGATTGGCTACCTGTTAATCCGCCGATATATGCCGGGATGCTTGCTGCGACTGCAACTCCTGCTCTACGGGCGGCTCACTCCAGGTCAGCAGATGAGGGTCAAAACCGGCTGCCAGGGTCGGTTTGACTACGTCAAAATAGGGCGACAGATCAAAATCTCTCGGCACAAAAAGACTGTGGTGCCGGATATGTAAAATTTCCTGATAGATTTCCTGCATATCGGGATCGAGGGCCTTTTCCAGCGTTACTGTAGGTAAAATCGGATAGCGTATTGACTGGAACGCCTGGGCGATCAAAGACGAGCAGATAGCCCGGGTGGGATCACCACTGCCCAGCGACAGCATTCGCCGCCGCCATCGATCCGGTACGGGAGGTGTCGGAATCAGATACCTCATCAGGTCCAGAATATTTTTCAGGTCATAACGATAGCCAAGCCTGTCAGTCGCATAGCCGATCAATTCGGCTATCTCGCTTTCGTCCAGTTTCACCGGCCGACAGATACGTGCCTGAAGTCCAAAAAAATGACTCAGTGGAACCAGCCTGACCCCTTCGCGCACATCCACCTCCACCAGCATTCCCGTCTGTCCCTGCCAGGAACCGATATAGAGTGCGGAATGGGACCAGGTAGACTGGGTGAGATACTTGATGGCGATACTGAAACGACTCAATCCCTCCACGAGCAATACGTCACCGGGACGAAGTGTCGC
>DDNV01000007.1:5146-5305 GCA_002341315.1 Cellvibrionales bacterium UBA2511 | reverse complement strand
TTTACGAAAGTGGGAATATCCATCCAGGCCTCCATAGCGGCATAAAGAAGCCCGCACTGGGCGGGCTTCAGGGGTGTGTGAGTGGTAAGGGGAGAGTGGGACTTACTCGGCATCGAGGCGGAAGCTGTGTCCGCAATCCAGGCATTCCAGGTTGTCGAG
>DDNV01000007.1:4709-4954 GCA_002341315.1 Cellvibrionales bacterium UBA2511 | reverse complement strand
GTCTCGTCGAGCTTGGCGCCCAGCGCAGCACCAGCTTCACCACCGGCCACGCCGCCAGCCAAACCGCCAAACACGGCACCGGCGATACCGCCGATGGCGGACCCGGCAGGGCCAAACGCCAGGCCGACCGTAGCGCCCACGCGAGCACCGCTGCTAGCCATGGCAATGCCGCTGGCGGCACCTGCAACCGTGCCTACAGAGCCGCCGACCTTGCGGCCATTCTGCAGGGCGACAACGCGGATGGA
>DDNV01000007.1:0-4545 GCA_002341315.1 Cellvibrionales bacterium UBA2511 | reverse complement strand
TGCAGGGCGACAACGCGGATGGAACGGCAGGACGGACATTGAATGATCATGAAACCTCCATGAGACAGGGTCAGGAAGGCCATTCCTTCCTGGCTTCATAGAGGTGATATATGGTTGAAAAAATCTGGGATAGTGGCCGCATTTCTCTTCATGCGGGTAGTTGAAGTTTCTGTGTAGTATTTGGATAGTTCGATACTACGCCGATCGCTCTTCTCTATTTAGTTGGCCGATGTTGGTGAGCTGCGGCCTAACATGCCTCTCATCTTCTCGACAGCACCTGCTTGGTGAATTCTCATACGAGTTAGGGCGGGCCTGAATATCGTGCATTTTTCGGTTTTATGATGCTCAAGAAAAGCAGCAATCAGGCGCGGCAGCTCCCGTTTCACTCCGAACAGGTTATTGGCCCCGCCAAGGTATATAGCCTGTTGGTATTCTAGGCTTGGCCAAGGTGGCACCTTTCTGTAGCCGAAGATACCTTTAATCACCCGGAATGTATGTTCACGTTAGTTCGCGCGCTGGTTTGCTGGTCTCGCATTGCTGTGCTGTCTTCCTCGTCGTGGATTGCATTCCAGAACGTTCAGCGATAAATCACTTAGTCTTGCGCTTCTTTCTTTGCGATTCTGGATATTGCAATAACTAGAATCTTGCACAGATTCAGCTCATCCCGCAGGCATCGAAAGTTCAAGGTGGAAGTTTCATCGGCATTCCGGGAAAGATAAATATTCGAAAAACAGCACACCGATTCAATTTTATACAGCGTATCTTCCATGGTCGGACCACACTTCCAAAACCATTTAAATGCAGCTTTATGCATAATGACTGCTTCACAGAGGAGACTTGCGACCTAAGGTTATTGACATTTGGTTGTTCAGCCAAATAAGATCAAGGGATGTCACTACGTAGACAGCCTGTTTATTTGGAGGAATTATGAGTTCTGTATCAATTCAGCCGCGCAAAGTCGCTTTTGATGTCTCGTCAGTGCCACGGCACTGGAATGGCGGTGACCCCGTGCTGACCCGCTTCTTTGATGCCCTCTCAGTGCATTTCCCGGAGGGGGAGCGCTTCTTTATCCAGTCAGTGCGTAACTTCAAGGATCAAGTGACAGATGATCAGCTGAGCGAGGATATTCGTCACTTTATTCGCCAGGAAGGTCAGCACGGGATTGTCCATGATCGTTTCAACGATGTGATGGCCAGCCAGGGCGTGGATGTGGATAAGGTCACTGCGAATCTAAGGACCTTTATTCGCACCACACAAAAGTACCTGCCGAAGAAGTATCAGCTCGCCATGACGGCGGCGTTTGAGCACTTTACGGCAACCCTGGGCGAAACCATGGTCAGCGAGAAGAGCGAGATGTTTAGCGAGGCTGACCCCGTCATGAGAGCGCTATTTCTGTGGCACGGGGTCGAAGAAGTAGAGCACAAGGCCGTGGCCTATGATCTTTATCAGGGCGCAGCAGGTGGAGGCTACTTGACGCGCGCGTCTGCGTTGGTGGTTGCGACCCTGATGGTTCACCTTGTCGTGGCTCCAGTATTTTGGAATATGCTCAAGCTTGATGGCGTAACGCGCCAGCCTGGTGTGATTCTGCGAGGCCTGAACAAGCTTTATGGGCGAAAAGGTATTCTCACAGGCATGCTGCCTGATTTCCTCGCTTGGTTCCGCCCTGGATTTCACCCTTGGGATACCGGTATGCCTGAGAAGGTTGCCGCGTGGTTGGCGGAGTATGAGACTCATGGAGATCCGATGCGGGCATCGGAAACCATTTACGGTCCGGCTCCAGTGAGTGAGGCAGCCTGATGCATGGAGACAAGCAGGATGTCCCCAGTACCGTCGATGTTCCTCATACACATCGGCCTGGGCGTCACTGTGGCAGTTCAGCTATCAGAGACCTGCTGGAGTTTCATGGGCTTAATTTGACGGAAGCTTTCTGCTTCGGGCTGGGTGCCGGGCTTGGTATTACTTATGTGGAAATACCAGGCACGGACACCCCGTTTATTGTCCATGTCCGTTCAATGGGATTTGAGGAAACGGTGTTCTCTACACTGGGCGTGCCGTTTCGCTGGGAAACTTGGCAAGATAAATGTGCTGCCGCCGATGCGCTGGATGCCCATCTTGATGCGGGGCGGCCTGCGCTTCTCTTAACTGATATTTTTTACCTTCCTTATTTCAAGAGCAGTACACATTTCCCCGGTCACGCCATCGTCGCCTGGCAGCGAGCCGAGAAGGGCGAGACGATGCTCGTTAGCGATACCGAGCGCCCAGGGCTTTTAGAGGTGCCTCGTGACAAGTTGGTTGAAGCCAGATTCTCCTTGTCGCCACCCTTTATCCATCATGGTTCATTGTTCGCACCCGAAAGTGTTTCGGTTCAGGTGTCTGCCGATAACGTGCGCAGTGCGATTGTGAAGAATGCAGATAATCTCCTGCAAGGAAGCAGGAATCACGGTATTCAAGCGCTAACAACTTGGATCCAGGAACTTCCTCGCTGGAAGGCAGTGGATAAATGGCAATGGTTGCTCCGTTTCGCCTATCAAGTGATCGAGAAGCGTGGAACGGGGGGCAGCGGCTTTAGAGCGATGTATTCAGAATTTCTCGATGAAGCGAGTGAAATTGTTCCTGAAATACATGAGGCAGGCTTGGTCGAGTTGATGCGCACGAGTGCTGCGGCATGGTCCGCTCTGGCTGATTGTCTGCGAAAGGGGTCCGAAAGTGAAACATTCCCTGAAGAGGCAATAACGGACGCCATTGAATCTGTGCGTGTTGCAGAGACCCGGTATGCGGATGCCGCTTCAACATTCTGATAAAAAGTTGCTAACTATGACAGCTGAGACATCACTCCCGAGAGAACTGCTTGCCGCAAAGGCTTTTTTTGGTTCAGGGCATCCGTTGTTCAGGGTTTTTGGTATCGCAATGGATGACATTACCAAAGATGGCGCGGTAATGAGCATGCCTTGTGTGGAAGAGGTTTGTGATCAACAGGGAAAGCTTCATCGGGGAGCCATCGCTACCTTGCTTGATACGGCATGTGGTTTGGCGATTTTTGTGCGCCTCGGCGACATGCGCCCAATTGCGACAATTGACTTGCGCGTTGATTTCATCGCTAAACCCGAGGCTGGCGAAGGGGTGGCATGTAATGTCACCTGTTTTGCAGTTGAAGAAAATATTGCTTATGTCCGTGGAGAGGCATTTGGGCGTGATGGCGGCAATTTGCTGGCGTCGGTATCAGGCAGTTTTGCGATAGGAACGGCAGGCCCGTCCTTTGATCAATCTGTGAATCCTAGCAATAAGAGAGCCCCCTCCAAGAAAAAAACAATCGATGATGAAGGAATCATCAGCTTCGAAACAGAAAGGGTAACCGCTCTCTCTACTGTGGTCGGCGATGTATCACCATACGAAAAATTTCTTGGTATGACGGCTTCGGACGATAATGGCGAAGCAACCTATAAAATGCCGTTTCGCGAGCAGCACATTGGCAACCCTCTGATCAAGACTTTTCATGGCGGTATTATCGCAAGCTTCGCGGAGCTTGTTGCTGGCGCGCACTTAACAGCGAATCAGACTGAACAAAATAAGCCAGTATGTTCAAGTATGACTCTGGATTATTTGCGCCCGGCCTTTGCGGGTACGTTGGTGGCCAAGCCGAACATTATTCGTGAAGGAAAGCGCTTCATTGTGGTTGTTGTGGATGTGTTTCTTGATGGCGCCCAGGTTTCCCGAGGTCGCTTCATTTATAAGAGAGCCTTCGCTTCCAGCTAATCCAATCTATAAACAACCCTCCCCCCTTCCTTTTCTGCCTCAATAGAGGAGTTCTGTTATGTATATTTCACAGACTTTGCGCCGTGCGGTTCAATTAAACGGCCAAGGTACGGCTACCGTTTTTGCTGGTCGGCGGCAAACCTGGCGAGAGTTTGAAGACCGTATCGCATGCCTTGCTAACGGGTTGCTAAGTCTGGGCGTCAATGCGGGTGACAGGGTTGCCATACTGGCATTAAACAGCGATCGCTACCTGGAGTATTTCTATGCAGTGCCGTGGGCCGGTGCGGCAGTGAATCCCGTCAATATTCGGCTCGCACCACCTGAAATCGCCTATACCTTGAATGACTCAGGTTCTAAAGTGCTTTTCGTTGATGACACCTTTGCAGCATTGCTGCCATCCCTACAGCCACAGCTTGAGTCTATCAAGCATGTTGTCTTCATGGGTGAGGGTGAGTGTCCACAAGGGTGTATTGATTATGAATCCCTTGTCGCCAACGCCGATCGAATCCGTGACGCCAATGCTGGCGGTGACGATCTGGCGGGGCTGTTTTATACCGGTGGTACCACTGGGCGGTCAAAAGGCGTGATGCTGAGTCATGACAACCTGGTATTCAATGCCCTGAACGTGGTTGCCGAGATGGGCTATGACAGTGACACCATATATATGCATGCCGGGCCCATGTTCCACTTGGCTGATATGGCCAGCACGTTTGCCGTGACACTGGCTGCGGGGACACATGGCATTGTTCCTCGCTTTGATGTTGATGAAGTGCTGGCTTTCATTGAGCAGGA
>DDNV01000055.1:17458-18452 GCA_002341315.1 Cellvibrionales bacterium UBA2511 | reverse complement strand
TGTTCAACTCGGTGCAGCCACCGAAGTGTACGTATTACTGATACCCACCGGCGCTGTGGGCACCAATCAGGACAAGAAGTTTGTCTATGTGGTCGGCGAAGACCATATCGCCGCCTACCGGGAAGTCACCTTGGGCCAGTATCACAAGGGGCAGCGGGTTGTGTTGAGCGGGTTGCAACCTGGCGATCAGGTGGTGATCAACGGGCTCGCCCACATTCGACCGGGTATGCCGGTCGATCCCGCACCTGTCCAACCCCGGACCACCGACACAACGGCTGAATAAGCCTCAATATTTCCCTGAAGGACCGCCATGAACATTTCCAGATTTTTTATAGATCGCCCGATCTTCGCCGGTGTTCTCTCTCTGATGGTGATGATCGCCGGTCTGCTGGCGATGTTTCAGTTGCCGATTTCCGAATACCCCGAAGTTACGCCGCCCTCAGTGGTAGTGAACGCCTCATTCCCCGGCGCCAACCCCAAGGTCATTGCCGAATCAGTGGCAACACCGCTTGAGGAGCAACTCAGCGGTGTGGAAAACATGATTTACATGTCGTCCCAGGCCACCTCGGACGGGCGTATGACCCTCACCGTCACCTTCAAAATAGGCACAGACCCCGATCTCGCCCAACAGATGGTGCAGAATCGGATATCCCAGGCCCTGCCCCGCTTGCCGGAAGTGACGCGGCAGCTCGGGGTAACAGTCGTGAAAAGCTCGCCAGATCTCACGCTGGTGGTCCACCTGGTATCACCAGACCAGCGCTACGATGAACTCTACCTGCGCAACTATGCGCTGATGCATGTCAAAGACGAGCTGGCCAAGGTCAATGGAGTTGGCACGGTGCGTCTGTTTGGCTCCGGCGATTACGCGATGCGTATCTGGCTCGACCCGGAAAAAATTGCCGAGCGCCACCTGTCGGCCAATGAAGTGATTGCGGCGATCCGGGAACAGAATGTACAGGTGGCAGCGGGTATCATCGGCGGCGCGCCCATGTCT
>DDNV01000055.1:16785-17357 GCA_002341315.1 Cellvibrionales bacterium UBA2511 | reverse complement strand
GGCGCGCCCATGGCCGAGCCGGTGGATGTGCAGTTGCCCGTCAATGCCATGGGACGACTGGGAACCCCGGAGGAATTCGCCGACATCATCGTGCATGCCGGCAACAGTGGTCAGATCACCCGACTCAGCGATGTCGCACGCATCGAGATGGCGGCCGCCGATTACAACCTCAATGCCATGCTGGATAACAAACCTGCTGTGGCGATCCCGATCTTTCAGGCGCCCGGCGCCAATGCCATCGCCATCTCCGATGAAGTGCGTCGCACCATGGAGGCACTGAAGCCGCTGTTTCCCGTAGGCCTCGATTACGAGGTGGTCTACGATCCCACGGTGTTCGTCAAGGACTCGATCAAGGCTGTGGTGAAAACCCTGCTGGAAGCCCTGCTGCTGGTGGTGATTGTGGTCGTGGTCTTCCTCCAGACCTGGCGCGCCTCGATTATTCCACTGCTGGCGGTGCCGGTATCGATTATCGGCACCTTTGCGCTGATGTGGCTGTTCGGCTTTTCCATCAATACCCTGTCTCTGTTCGGGCTGGTGTTATCCATTGGTATCGTGGTGGACGACGCCATCGT
>DDNV01000055.1:7294-16685 GCA_002341315.1 Cellvibrionales bacterium UBA2511 | reverse complement strand
GTGGTGGACGACGCCATCGTGGTAGTGGAGAACGTCGAGCGCAATATTTCCGAGGGGCTGGACCCCCGCGAGGCTACCTACCGGGCCATGCAGGAAGTCAGCGGGCCGATTATCGCGATATCGCTCACTCTGGTGGCTGTATTTGTGCCGATTGCCTTTATCAGCGGCCTGACCGGCCAATTCTACAAGCAGTTTGCCCTGACCATCGCCATCTCAACCACCATCTCGGCTTTCAACTCTCTGACGCTGAGCCCTGCCCTGGCGGCGCTGCTGCTAAAAAGCCAGGATGCACCCAAAGATCGCCTGACAAGGATCATGGACAAATTGTTTGGCGGCTTCTTCCGGTTGTTCAACCGCGGCTTCAAAAAATCGTCCAACGCCTACTCCACATCCATCGCTGGCTTGCTGAGCCATAAAACCACGTCTTTTGCGGTTTATCTGGTATTGATCGGCGTGACCGCTATTGGCTTCAGCGGTCTGCCGAAGGGGTTTGTCCCACCCCAGGACAAGCAGTACCTGATCAGTTTCGCGCAGCTGCCCGACGGTGCATCCCTGGCCCGCACAGAAGCCGTCATCCGGGAGATGGGCAGCATTGCCATGGCCGAAGAGGGTGTCGCCAATGCCGTGCAGTTCCCCGGCCTTTCGGTGAACGGCTTTACCAATAGCGCCAGTGCCGGCATCGTTTTTGTCACGCTGGAAAACTTTGACCAGCGCAATTCGCCGGAACTGTCCGCCACGGCCATCGCCGAACGTCTGCAAATGCAATACGCCGGTATCGAGGAAGCGTTTATTGCCATATTCCCACCACCGCCGGTGATGGGCCTCGGCACCACCGGCGGGTTCAAACTGCAGATTGAGGATCGCGCCAACCTCGGCTATGAGCAGTTGGCCGCAGTCGTGGACAATGTTCAACAGGCCGCATGGCAGGACCCGGCACTGGTCAATGTCTACTCCAACTACAAGATCAATGTCCCCCAGTTATACGCCGATCTTGACCGAACCAAAGCAAAACAGCTCGGCCTGGATATCAAGGAAATCTTCGATACCATGCAGGTCTACCTCGGCTCGCTGTACGTGAATGATTTCAACCGTTTTGGCCGCACTTACCAGGTGATTGCCCAGGCGGATGCCGAATACCGTACCAACCCTGAAAACGCCTTGAACCTCAAAGTGAAAAATGACCGGGGGGAGATGGTGCCGCTGGGCAGCGTGCTGGAAATGAAGGAGAGTTACGGTCCGGAAAGCGCCATTCGCTACAACGGCTATCTGGCGGCAGATATGAACGGCGATGCGGCACCCGGCTATTCCAGTGGGCAGGCCCAGGATGCCATCAGCAAAATCCTCGACAGGGTACTACCACTGGGCATGACCTTTGAGTGGACAGATCTGACCTACCAACAGGTACTGAGCGGCAATACCGCCATCTTTATTTTCCCTCTATGCCTGTTGCTGGTCTTTCTCGTGCTGGCCGCACAGTACGAAAGCCTGGTGCTGCCGTTGGTGGTGATCAGTATTGTGCCATTGTCAGTATTGTCGGCAGTGGCCGGCCTCTGGCTGACCGGTGGCGACAACAATATCTTCACCCAGATCAGCCTGTTTGTGCTGGCGGGTCTGGCCAGTAAAAACGCCATTCTGATCGTGGAGTTTGCCCGGGAGCTGGAGCACAAGGGCATGGATACCTGGCACGCTGCAGTGACGTCAAGCCGGATGCGGTTGCGGCCAATTCTGATGACGTCCTTCGCATTCATCATGGGTGTAGTCCCAATGGTACTGTCTACCGGTGCAGGTTCTGAAATGCGCAGTGATATCGGGGTTGCGGTTTTCTCCGGCATGCTCGGCGTAACGTTTTTCGGGTTGTTTTTTACCCCGGTTTTCTATGTGCTGTTCAGAAAACTGTCACGCACCAGCAAAGTCCATGTACCCGCAGAATAAATCGGGCGGATCACTGCCGAAGCGCGTCTAGGGTCTTCTGATACAGTGATGCGTGTGGCCCACCCAGGGCCACTGCCTGTTCAGCCATGACAATCGCCTCGGTGTGTTCACCGAGTTCCGAAAGCAATTGGGCGAGATTGTTATAGGCGGGGGCAAAATCCGGGGCGACGGTGAGTAACCGCCGATACCCGGCAAGCGCCTCCGGCAATTTGCCCATATCGTAGTGCAGGTTGGCCAGGGCAAACCCGAATATCTTGCTGTTCGGCCAGCGTTCCAGCCCCGCCTGGTAGGCTTTTTCCACGTCTACTGCAGGATTGTTGCGCCCAAAGTCGACCACCGAAAGGAAGTATTTCTGTTCGTCCACCTGCCGGGGCAACTTCCCCGGTTTCAGCAGAATCACACCCCAGTAATCACTGCGTTGCCAGGTTTGTTCAAACACCCCCAGCCTGGTCATGCGCCGCTTCTTCTCACCGGAATGCATCACCAGTTTTTCACTGCTCAGGTCGTACCCAACCACGACTGCGTAATGCCAGACCTCATACCAGCTGACGCCCAGATTCTGTAACACCAGCACCGGGTTGTCGGCCTGCACTTCACCGATCAGATGCTCGATACGGGGTTCGATAATATAGGGGATTCGCCCGTAGGATCTGGCAGCAGCCAGCATTTCTACCTGAAAACTGCCTTTTCTGTCGGGCACATATACCTTGCTCACCAGGTCGTCGGGAACTACCGAAGAAACTCCCGATACAGAGAGCACCGTAGCCAGCGCGGCAGGACCACAGTGATAATCGTTCTGCGGAAAAAAAGGCACTCCCTCTATGTGATGGGACGCATGCCGGGAACTGTTTTCGGCTTGCCCCGCCAGCAGCTGGTCTGTCTGGGGCGTGCTGACACACCCGGAAAGCAGAACAGAACACAGAAAAAAAACACGCGAGGTCATCGCGTGTTTTTGAAAGGCCGGACTACTGTGAGCCAATTTTAGACACCGGGGAAGATATCGGTCACCCCGGCAACATCAAGCAGAATCAGGATCAACAATACCAATGCGATTGTACCCAAAGCGCCCCCTGCAGGCAGGTCGGCCATCTGCTGGTTCAGCTCGGCGACCTCCGCGTCGCTCATTGAGTCCACCCGATCACTGACATCGGCAATATCAACACCCAGGCTGGTCAGTTTATCGGATACATCCTGACGAGCCAGAAGGTCTTTGATTTCTTCACGACCCAGATCGGAAGCCACCTCAGCGGCAACCGTATCGGTACCCACCATCACCGCATGGGACTGACTCACCAGTCCAGCGAACATCACCATGGAAACCAGTATATAGCAGACCAGTTGCCTAACGGATTGATTATTCATACTTGAACTCCCTATTGAAAAGAATTGGCCGCTGCAAGTCTGAAGTGCGCGGATACTTTAAAGATAGTAGAAACGTGGCTGACATTCCGATATCTACTGACCACTCAGGGAACACCTTCATCCTACTCCGGTTCTGACTGAATAACTGTTAAATCGATCATGGCGTGAAAAATGCGTGCAATCGGCACAGGCAAAGGGATTTTTCATGGCAAGCGAGGTATCCGGGGAGGCCTGCAAGACACAGGCCCACCGGATAACATGGAACGCTAGCGGATCACCAGATAGAGAGAATTGCCATTCCTGTTGACATGAAGCAAGACAGACTGCGTGCTCAGGGAAAGTGCTTTTTTGAAGCTATCGAGGTTAGTGACGCGCTGCCGGTTGGCACCCAGAATCACATCACCGGGGCGCAAACCGTTATAGGCAGCTACCGAGTTTGGTGATAAGCCCGACACCAGTACACCCTCACCATCCGGGTTGTTTTCAAAGCGGGCACCTTCCAGCAGCTTGTGCAATTCACCCGTGGTGGACGTCAATTGCTGTGGCTCACCCACCTCAATATCAATTTTTTTCACCTTGCCATCGCGAATATAGGTGAGTCGCACTTCGTCACCAATGGATTTGATACCGATCTGGCTGCGCAGCTGCCCGGAAGAGTTGGTCGCTTCACCATCGACGGCAATAATCACATCCCCTGCCTGCACGCCCGCTTTCTTGGCAGTGGAGTCGTCACTGACGCCGGTCACCAGTACGCCTCGCTGGCCGTTCTCGAGATTGAAGGCTTCTCGCAACTCGGGCGTAATATCCTGGATACCAATACCCAGCTGACCGCGCTTCACTTCGCCATATTCGAGTATCTGATCCATACTGGCTTTGGCCATATTGACCGGAATAGCAAAGCCAATGCCGATATTGCCACCGGCCGGTGCCAGAATCGCAGTATTAATTCCCACCAGCTCCCCGCGCAGACTGACCAGTGCACCACCGGAATTGCCAGGGTTGATGGAAGCATCTGTCTGTATGAAATTTTCATAGCCTTCGATACCCAGGCCGGTGCGATCCAGCGCACTGACGATACCGGTTGTCACGGTCTGTCCGAGCCCAAACGGGCTGCCGATAGCCACGACAAAGTCGCCGACCTCCAGTTTGCCGGAATCACCCAGTGGTACTTCAGCCAGGTTATCGGCCTCAATCTGCAAAATGGCGATGTCCAACTCGGGGTCGGAACCTCTGACCTTGGCAGTAAACGAACGGCCATCTTCCATCGATACCTGGACTTCATCTGCACCTTTGATCACGTGATAATTGGTCATCACAATGCCGTCATCGGCATTGACTATCACCCCTGAACCCGCGCTTTGCTGGCGTTTTCTGGGCGGCTGTTGGCGCTGCTGACGGGGGTCCGGCGCATTGAAAAAATGCCGGAAAAAGGGGTCGTTCATCAAGGGGTTGTTCGTAGCCTGCTGGCTGGAAAATGTCGCGATATTGACAACTGCCGGACTGACACTCTTCAGCATCGGCGACAGCGAGGGCAGCTCCCTGTCTGAGCCATCGTGCAGCGGTAGCGCCGCCTGGGTAAAACCAACCACCAACAACATGGATACTGCGAGCATGAAATGTCTGAACTGATGCATGCTAAAACTCCTGAGGATTACCGAAGGCCTGACTGTCCAATAACAGTGCCCAACCCGTTTACTTTTACTTGCTTGATCATTGAACCACTTGTCTTGCCACCGGTCCGATCAGCTACGCTCTCGACCCTGACAGTGTTGTGGGACACGGTTTGGAAAAAATAATTCCCAAGTATTTTTAGTGAGCGGGGCGGCAATCACACTGCCGCCCCACTTGTTCAGGCCGCCTGGCTACTGTTATCGCTACTCACAAAAACATTCCCACCGTCACTGATCGGGATGGTTCTTGGCTTCATGGCCTCCGGAATTTCCTTGAGCAGGCTGATGGTCAGCAGGCCATTGTTGAGATCCGCAGATGTCACTTCAACATGATCCGCAAGGTTGAATTTGCGTTCGAAGGCGCGCCGGGCAATCCCCTGATGCAGGTAATTGCGGGAGGTCTTGTCACTCGCCTTTTTGCCATACACAGTCAGCACACCTTTCTCCACCTGGATATCCAGTTCGGCGCGATCAAAGCCAGCCACAGCAATGGTGATGGCATAACGGTTTTCATCGAGCACCTCAATATCGTAGGGCGGGTATACCGTCGAGGTCTGCTCGGTGCGCAACGCGGTTTCCAGCAACGGCTCAAGACGATCAAAACCGATTGTGCTGCGATACAGCGGGGTCAGATCAACAGTTGCCATAACATATCCTCCATTAGAAGCAATATAAAAAGTAATGGTCGTGGGCAGGCACTCTGCGAGAGACGTGACGCCCACATGGCTTATGTAGGTACGGCAACCTGAATTTCAAGGGTCGTTGTGGCTGGCTCGCCCTGAACACACAAAGGACGCAAAAGGCGTTTCAGCGAACCATCAATACGGATACTGGCGCGAACAGGGCGATTTGATGGCTCAGGGTGCCAAAAGACTGTTGTTCCGGCTTGATGACTCGGGTCGCCATCACAATCAGGTCTATCTTCGCTTCTCTACAATAATGGATGATTTCGGGGGCGCGCTTACCCACTGCTATCAATTTCTCGATTGGCACGCCGGGAAACTCTGACTGAAAATGTTGCTGCCAACGCGCCAGGGTTTCGTCGGCCTGACTGGCAAGCTTCTGGTAAAAAGCTTCCAGCTCTCCATCGGTTTCACCACCCAGCTTCTCCAGCACATGTAGCAGGTGTAGCTGGCCGCCGGACTGGAAAGCCATCGACAGTGCTTCCCGGATAGCGGGCTCATTTTTATCCGTCAAATCCGTCGGAATCAGAATATTTTTATACATCGCTATTCCCCTTTTTAAGTATTGCAATATAACTCGATTACTTAATTATCCGACCCGCCAAACCAGTCGGGATGATTGTCACAACTGTTTACACTCCCGGCCCATAATGACATGTTAGTATCATTGCGGTGTAGTCGGTATCCATGGTCAAAATCGCAGGCAACGCGACTACTGGTCACGGTTTATCTGTTTTCGCCTGCGAACAATGGAGAGCAAACATGAAGGCAGTGGTACTCGACAGTCTTGGTGGACCTGAAAAGCTGACACTGCGTGATATTGAACGAAAAGCCCCTGGGCCGGGTGAAGTAAGTGTAAAACTGGCTGCCAGTGCGCTGAACCGCCGCGACCTCTGGATCACACAGGGCAAGTACCCAAAAATAGAGTTACCCTGTGTTCCCGGCTCTGACGGTGCAGGGGTTATCGATGAACTGGGGGAGGGTGTCCAGAACGAGCTGTTGGGACAGCAGGTGGTGATATACCCTGCCAAAAACTGGGGCCCGGAACAGCGCCACTACGGCCCGAATTTTCGGGTATTGGGTATGCCGGACCAGGGCACTTTCGCCGAATACATCTGTGTTGCGGCGAGCGATGTTTACCCAAAGCCTGCCCACCTCGACTGGCCACAGGCAGCCGCTATTCCGCTGGCGGGACTGACTGCCTGGCGTGCCGTTACCACCCAGGGAGATGTACAGCCCGGTCAGCGGGTATTGATTACCGGTGCCGGCAGTGGTGTTTCGACCTTTGCCGTTCTCTGGTGCCTGAATCTCGGCGCCGAAGTCTATGTCAGCAGTGGCAGCGATGAGAAGCTGGCTCACGCCAAAGTCATGGGGGTAACCGGTGGCGAAAATTACCGGGATCCGGCGTGCTATAAAAAACTTCGGCAACAATCCGGCGGCTTTCACACGGTGATCGACAGCGCTGGCGGCGACGCGCTCAACAGCCTGCTGGATAGTTTGTTACCCGGTGGGCGACTGGTCTTCTTTGGTGCCACCCTCGGCAACCCGGCCAAAGGGTTGGAACTGGCTAAACTTTTCTTCCGACAGATCCGTATACAGGGTACCACCATGGGCAGCAATGCAGAGTTTGCCGCCATGATCGACTTTGTGACAGCACACCGGATCCTGCCTGTTATTGATCGGGTGATGGCGCTGGAGGACGCGGTCGCGGCCCATCAACGGATGGAAGGGTTTTCTCACACCGGTAAAATAGTGCTGCTGAATGACTAATATCCCAGCAAGACGGCAATTTCGGTCGTCAGAACTCAACGCTCAACACGAGTGATGGCCATGTCTTCCCCCCGCGGGCAGTTCTCATCCCGTATTGGCTTTATTCTGGCGGCCTCGGGGTCGGCAGTGGGGTTGGGGAATATCTGGGGATTTCCCACCAATGCCGCCGAGAATGGCGGCGGTGCCTTTGTACTGGTGTATTTCCTGCTGGCGTTTTGCCTGGCCTACCCGGCACTCATGGCCGAATTGATTATCGGTCGTCATACCCGCGCCAATATGGTTTCTGCACTGCAAATCATATCTCCTGGAAAAAACGCCAGATTGCTGGGAAAACTGACCGGTTTTTACGGCATTATCGTCGCCGCGCTGATCCTCAGCTTTTACAGCATTGTGGCCGGCTGGATGCTCGCCTATCTGCTGGAACCGATGGTCAGTCTCAGCGGACTGCCGGGATTGGCCAACTGGCTCACTGCATTCAGCGCACCCAGAAACCTGCTGTTCTGCGCGATTTTTCTGGTTGTTACCTGCGCGGTTATCAGTGCCGGCGTTGAGCACGGCATCGAAAAATGGTCGTGCCGGTTAATGCCGGCTCTGCTGGCAATGATGGTTTTTCTGATCGCTTATGTGCTCACCCAGCCCGGCGCAGTCGATGGGCTCAAACTCTACCTGATCCCGGATTTCAGCCGCATCGGTGATCCCAAGTTGATCCTCAGTGCCCTCGGCCAGGCTTTCTTTTCCCTGTCGCTCGGGGTCGGCACCATGCTGATCTACGGCTCGTATCTCAGGCCAGACGACAACCTGCCCGCGATGGGCGCCATTGTCACGGCACTGGATTCATCCGTGGCCTTTCTGGCGGGACTGCTTGTGCTGCCAGCGATGTTTGTCGCCCGGCATCAGGGGGTGGAAATCTATACGGCCCAGGGGGCGTTGATGGCAGGGCCAGACCTGATTTTTCAAACACTGCCCGCCCTTTTTCAAACCATGGCTGGCGGGACTGTGGTTGCTTTGCTGTTCTTTACCCTGCTGTCAATCGCGGCGCTCACATCATCGATTTCCATGCTCGAAGTGCCCGTGTCCTACACCCTCGAACAACACATTGCCAGTCGCCCTATGGCTACCTGGCTGTCAGGCGCGATCGTCTTTGCCATCAGCACGGTGATCGTGATGAATTTTGACACCCTGTTTGCGGCCGTCGTGACCCTCACCACCCGCTACAGCCAGCCCCTGCTGGGATTGATGTTGTGTGTTTTCGCCACCTGGGTCTGGCGCAGGGACCAGGTTCTGGAGGAAATTCGCCGAGGCTTGCCCGATGTACAGCACAGTCTGTTCTGGCGAGTCTGGCCCGGCTACGCAAAATTCTGCTGCCCCGCACTGATACTGATGGTGCTGGCACAGAGCCTGATGAACTAGCACTGTGCCTCAGAAAGTGCCGCGGTAGTTGCCGCCATCAATCAGGATATTCTGGCCGGTGATGTAGGCTGCCTGTCGGCTGCACAGGAATGCACAGGTGGCACCAAATTCCTCGACCATGCCCAACCGGCCGGCGGGCAGACCGGCGATAACGTCCCGGGCAGAAAGCCCCCGGCTGTCACCGATCAGTGTGGCGGCGCCATGACCCCGCTCGGTATCAAAGAGTCCCGGTAATAAATTATTGATGGTCACATTAAAGCGCGCCGGGTCCCGGGAAATCCCGGCCACAAAACCGGTCAACCCCGAACGGGCGCCGTTGGACAACCCCAGTGGTTCAAACGGCTGCTTTACCGCAGCACTGGTGATATTGATAATCCGCCCAAACCGTCGCGCGATCATGCCATCCAGGGTGCGGCGAATCATGTCAATCGGACTATACATATTGCCATTGACCGCTTCGAACCATTCTTTCTGCCTCCAGTTGCGGAAATCTCCCGGCGGCGGCCCCCCGGCATTATTCACCAGAATATCCGGTTCAGGGCAGGCGGCAAGGACTGCATCCGA
>DDNV01000055.1:3307-7199 GCA_002341315.1 Cellvibrionales bacterium UBA2511 | reverse complement strand
GCCTCCGTCGTGATGTCACCCACCACAGTGGTCACCTCGGCGCCCGTGGCTACCCGGATCGCCTCAGCAGTTGCTGCCAGCGTATCGGCCTGCCTCGCCATGATTACCAGCTTGGCGCCCTCCGCTGCCAGGGCCATCGCACACCCTTTACCCAGCCCTTTACTGGCGGCACAAACCAACGCCGTTTTTCCGGCAATTCCGAGCTCCATTCAATGATCCTCAACAATGGGTTAATGGCTTTCGGGGCAAGAGGCTAGCATGGAATTGACAAAATGTGACGCCTGTTAAACTGCAGGATCGCCGGGAAGTGTCGAACAAATAGACTACAACAGCCTGGAATTTCTGGAAAACTGGCTCCGCAGAAATTCCATCTGATCCCCCAATATCCGCCTGGAGTTAATCAGTGCCAGATATTCTGCGTTGTTGGGCCTGAACGGCAGAGCGACTAACTGCATATTTAATTCATTGAGCAGACGGTCAGCTTTGTGCTGGTTACAGCGGCGACAGGCGGCAACCACGTTCTCCCAGCGATCCTCCCCACCCCTGGAAGTGGGCACGATGTGATCACGTGTGAGCGCATTGCTATCAAAGGGACGGGCACAGTACATGCACAAATAACCATCGCGGGCAAACAGTGCAGAATTGCTCAGCGGGTGCCGTGTCTGTGGACGCGCCAACTGCTCACCGGTACAGGCAACGATACTGGGCAATACCATACGGGACTGTTCTCCGGTATGGCGACTATTACCCCCATGAACTTTTTTGACCACATCACCCAGCGTCCAGACGACAAGCTCCCGGGCAAACAGACACACGGCTTCCTGCCAATCCAGCCATTCGATAGGCTGGCCTGCCTGATTGAGTCGTAAAATCCTCGGTTGTATCACGCCGACCACCGCTGCTGAATTCCAGAGGGAGTAGCAGACCATCTTTCCAGAATGTAAAAAGCCCCGTCAAGAACGAACGGGGCCTGGGGATCAGGGCAAAAAGGCATAGAGCATGCCCACCGCAGCATCACGGGTATTTTTCGGGGACGGCACACTGCTTTGGGCTCATTGCTGCAACTGAAGGCCTATTGCTCCTGCGAGGTAGAACTTCAGCAATAATAAACCCGGAGAAAACACTGTCAACAGGTAAAAAATAAAGCCCTGATACAGGAGATATCAGGGCTTCTAGGGGCAGTACAGGAAATTGTGGTTTCCATCTGGAAACCACAGAGTAACCTAACATCCGTGTTTTTCCTTGGTCATTACGTTACACATCCATGTGTCACAGCATCCATGCCACGCCACTATCTACTCTTTCCAATGTCGCCACTATTGGTATTTTTCTGTTTTTTTTGTAGGAAAAAGATTACAGATGTACGCTCACAGAATTGACCACATCACCTGGCTCGGTTAGTGTTGCAGCTTGATTTTTGGAGCGTAAAACGTGGCCAGCCGCAAAAAACCATTGGATTTTGAGGAAAAGCTGCACCAGCTTGAAGAACTGGTCAACGACATGGAAAAGGGGACTCTAAGTCTGGAGGACTCACTCAAAGCCTTTGAATCGGGCATTAAAATAACCCGCGAATGCCAGCAGGCACTCAAGGATGCCCAGCTCAAAGTCGATATGCTGACTCGCGAATCCCCTGAACCCAAGGTCTTTGATCCAGAGAGCGGCTGATGGACACCCTTTCTTTTGCAGACTTTCAGCAGCAGTCGCAGCAGCGGATTGATCAACACCTCAATGCCATACTCCCCATTGCCAGCCAGGGAGAAACCACCCTTTTCGAGGCGATTCGCTATAGCCTGTTCAACGGTGGCAAACGCATTCGCCCTCTACTGGCCTACGCTGCGGCCAAGGCAGTGGGTGAAATCAATCCTTCCACCGATCGGGTAGCGGCAGCACTGGAAATGATTCACGCCTATTCCCTGATTCACGATGACCTTCCCGCGATGGACAACGATGATTTGCGTCGTGGCAAGCCCACCTGCCATATTGCCTTCGACGAGGCCACAGCGATTCTGGCTGGCGACGGTCTGCAAACACTCGCATTTGAACAGCTCCTCGAGGCACAGCAGCTGCCCCCACAGACAACACTGCGCTTACTCGCGATGCTGACCAAAGCAGCCGGCATCGATGGCATGGTTTACGGTCAGGCCATCGATATGGCTGCCGTCAACCAAACGCTCACACTCCCACAACTGGAACATATGCACCGCCACAAGACCGGCGCCATGATTTCCGCCAGTGTCATGATGGGAGGGATGACCGCCGGCGCCTCGGAAGGGCAACTCGGTGCGCTGAAAGATTATGGCGAGGCAATCGGTCTCGCGTTTCAGGTACAGGATGATATCCTCGATGTCACAACCGATACCGCTGTGCTTGGGAAGCAACAGGGATCAGACCAGGCCCGCAACAAACCCACGTACCTATCTCTACTGGGCCTTGATGGCGCCCGACAAAAAGCCGCCGAGCTTCACAGCAAGTCACTGTCCGCACTGGCCAGTTTCGATGAGTGCGCAGACCAGCTTCGTGCCATAGCAAACTATATCGTCAAAAGGGAATACTAACGTACAGGGCTACTGACCTCGGTAAGGTGGGGACGTTTCACACGACTTTTTGGTGTAAGATTGCACCCTTTACCCAGAATTGATCTTGCATGCCAAAGACCTTTGATGACATACCATTGGTTCGTCCGGATACCCCGCTGCTGGACACCATCAATCAGCCCTTTCATCTCCGCGAACTGGAACCGGAGCAGCTGCCCGAGCTCGCAAATGAATTGCGTGCCTACCTGCTTTACAGTGTTGGGAAAAGCGGCGGCCATTTCGGTGCTGGCCTGGGAACCGTCGAGCTGACCATTGCCCTGCATTATGTCTACAACACGCCCCATGACCGTCTGGTATGGGATGTTGGCCACCAGGCCTACCCCCATAAAATACTGACCAGTCGACGCGACCTGATGCTCCATATCCGGCAGATGGAAGGCCTCTCGGCATTCCCAAAACGGTCAGAGAGTGAATATGACACCTTCGGTGGCGGTCATTCCAGCACATCCATCAGCGCCGCTCTGGGGATGGCGCTGGGTTCCGCCCTCAATGGTGAGAAACGCAAGGCGGTTGCAGTCATCGGGGACGGGGCCATGACCGCAGGCATGGCCTTCGAGGCACTCAATCATGCCGCCCACACCGATGCCGACCTACTGGTGCTGTTGAACGACAACAATATGTCCATCTCCCACAATGTGGGGGGGCTCGCTACCTATTTTTCCAAAATCTGGTCAAGCCGGTTCTATAACTCCATCCGCGAAGGTGGCAAAAAGGTGCTCCGCTCAATACCCTCAGCGGCCACCTTTGTTCGCAAAACAGAAGAACATCTAAAAGCCATGGTGGCACCCGGTATTGTCTTTGAGGAACTGGGCTTCAATTACATCGGCCCTATCGACGGACATAATCTGCCCCTGCTGGTGCAAACACTGCGCAACCTTCGCTGCCTGAATGGCCCTATTCTATTGCATACCATTACCCGCAAGGGCAAGGGGTTTGGCCCCGCCGAAGCAGACCCGGTGGGCTACCATGCACTGAACAAGATTGAGCCGAAAACCAAGCCCCAGATCGCTGTGGCAAAACCCGTTGCCAAGGTCAGTCCGCCAAAACTCAAATACCAGCAGGTATTCGGTAACTGGCTGTGTGATATGGCGGAAAAAGATACACGCCTGGTAGGGATTACACCGGCTATGTGCGAAGGCTCTGGGATGGTCGAATTTGCCAACCGCTTTGCCAATCGCTTCCACGATGTAGCTATCGCGGAACAACACGCCGTCACATTGGCCGCAGGGATGGCCTGTGAGGGAATCAAGCCCGTCGTGGCTATCTATTCCACTTTTCTGCAGCGCGCCTATGATCAG
>DDNV01000055.1:2765-3204 GCA_002341315.1 Cellvibrionales bacterium UBA2511 | reverse complement strand
TTCTGCAGCGCGCCTATGATCAGCTGATTCACGATGTAGCCCTACAGGGTCTGGATGTACTTTTTGGTATTGATCGCGCCGGGCTTGTGGGAGAAGACGGACCAACCCATGCCGGCAGTTTTGATCTCACCTACTTGCGCTGCATCCCGAACATGTTGGTGATGACGCCCTCTGATGAAAACGAAACCCGCCAGTTGCTCTATACCGGCTATATTCACAAGGGCCCGGCTGCGGTCCGTTACCCCAGAGGAACGGGGCCAGGCGCGGCAATTGAGCAGGCGATGACCGCACTGCCAATAGGCAAAGGAGTCATCCGCCGAAAAGGCCATCAGGTGGCCATACTAAACTTTGGCACCCTGCTACCTGCAGCCATGGACGCCGCCGAACAACTGGACGCCACCGTGGTGGACATGCGCTTTGTAAAACCCCTGGACAAAGA
>DDNV01000055.1:0-2653 GCA_002341315.1 Cellvibrionales bacterium UBA2511 | reverse complement strand
CCGTCAGCGAACATCTGGCATGTATGGGCCTTCTGGTAGGAGTAATGCACCTGGGTCTGCCGGATATATTTCTGGAACATGGCAGCCATCAGCAGCAACTGGCGGCGGCTGGGCTGGATGCAGCCGGTATCCAGCGCAGCATCCAGCAACGGCTGCAAGAAAAAAACAATAATCTGTCGGGTACCGCTTCCTGAAACCACGCCGCTGGCATTGGCAACGGAAGCTTGCAAAAGCTTCACTGCTGGGGAGGTTTTTCACCGCTTGCTGTTTCGGGCTGGCCCGACAGGATCTGCCCAATCAGTCCGGCACCACCGAGGCTCCAGCCACCGTCCACCGGTAACACGGCGCCACTGATGTAGCTCGCGGCAGTAGAACCGAGAAACATCGCCGCTGCGGCAATATCGGCCACCGTGCCCTGCCGTTTCATTGGCACTGAATCTGCTATCTGCCGGGCACCCCCCGGTCCCGGGGGCGACAGTCGCTTCATTCCCTCAGTTCCCTCAATAGGGCCCGGCACCAGTGAGTTCACCCGAATGCCTTCCGCCCCCCATTCCAGTGCCGTCGTGCGAGTGAGCATATCGACACCCGCTTTGGCGGCGCAGACATGGGATTGCATTTCCATTGGCACAAAGGCCTGTGGCGCGGAAATATTGATCACACAACCGCCCGGTTTCCGCAGGTAGGGATAACAGAAACGGAGCACCTGAAAAGTCCCCAGCAGATCGATATCCATCACCGCTTTGAATGCATTGCCGGACATGCTGTTGGCCGCCGCCGAAAAATTGCCCGCCGCACCGGAGACCAGCACGTCAATAGGACCCAGTTGTCGGTGGGCCTCCCCAAAAACCACTCCCAGTCGCCCTGCATCGCGCACATCGCCAGCAAACCCCAGTACGATGCCACCATATTCCTGCAATGCCAGCACTGCCGCATCGACTTTGGCCTGAGAGCGACTGAGCACAGCGACAGCCGCACCCGCCTGCGCAAAACCCCGGGCAATGCCCAGATTGATGCCGCTGGTGCCGCCGGCAACAAATACCACGCTGCCACGATAATCGAAAGAACACTGGGGCATGAATCTGTCTCCTGAAATGCTGGTACTGAACAGGTCCGGTCTCCAGTAACCTATGAGGCGAACAGCGATTTGGTCAACCGGACAGCAACCGGTCAATTGCTGTCAGCGCCGCGATCAATTGCTCCGTATTCGCCTCGTTTGACTGTTCACTGACTATTGATCGCCCCCTGAAATATTCCTCTGCCATGGGCGCGATCCCGCAGGTGGCGGGCAAGGGAGCCCCGCTCTGCACCAGATCCTGCATACGCGGCAGAAAAATGAACTGCAACCATTCGACAAATTCCAGTGTATCAATGGCAAAGGGCTGGTCGCTGGCGAGGGCCTCTGGACTCGGGGCGGAGTCGGACCAGGCATTGAGATCGCGCAAATGTTGCTCCACAGCAAAAAGCCGTATAGTCAATTGCCGACGGACCTCACTCATTTTAGCCTCCCGGTAGCTTGTATCATCAATTCAACTCACGGCGAAAAGGGGGCAGGTCATCGAGCATTTGCCTGCCATAGCGTTTGCTCACAATCCGGCGGTCAAGGATAGTAATTCTGCCGGTGTCCTGCTCCGTTCGAATCAGCCGCCCACAGGCCTGGTGTAACCGCAGGGAGGCATCGGGCAGCATCAACTCCATAAACGGATTGACGCCGCGGAGTTCCAGCCAACCCGACAGGGTTTGGTATACCGGATCATCCGGTACGGAAAACGGCAATTTGGCTATCACCACATGACGGCAGTAGTCACCGGGAAAATCCATGCCCTCGGCAAAACTGGCCAGACCAAAAATCGCGCTGCCCGATCCCTTATCAATCGTTGCGCGATGCCGACGGACAATCTCCTGGTTGGCCCACTGCCCCTGGAGCAGAATGGACTCCCGGCAGGTATCGGGCAACTGCTCGTAAACCTGTTCCATCTGTCGCCGCGAGGCAAACAGCACCAACGTCCCCTCTGACCAGTCCACCAGCTCTGGCATTGTTCGGATAAGCGCATCGGTATGGGCCTTGCTGTCACTGCCATCGGCGCCGATATCCGGTACCGACAGCGATCCGGCCCGGGCAAAATCAAACGCGCCGGCCACCGCCGTGAACGCCGTATCCGCCGGCAGGCCACAACGTTTGCCGAAATTCTCGAATTTGCCAAGAGTACGCAGGGTCGCCGAGGTAATCACCGCCGCATGACAACGTTGCCAGAGATTCTCCCTGAACAGGCCACCCGCATCGGTGGGTGATGCCGATACCTGGATGTCCAGGACACCGCCGGCCTGCTGCTCAAGTGAGAGCCAGCGGGCATAGGGCGAGCTGTTGGCAAGATCATCCTCGCGAGCATAACAGCACCAGAGTTTCAGCACGCCATCGGTCCGTCCCTGCCAGATCCCCACCTGTTGAAAAAGCTGCTCAAGATCCACCCTGGGGACTGGAAAATGGGGCTCGTCCATCGCATCACCCAGCCGGTCGGAGAGCACCTCCAGCAGGGTTGATAGAACACCAAAGGTTTGCGCCAGATGACCTGCCAGCTCGCGAATATCCTCACCGGGATCACCATTCGGATAACACCAGCGCGGCTCCTCATCCCCATCGTCAGCCTGAGCCAGA
>DDNV01000045.1:2233-4323 GCA_002341315.1 Cellvibrionales bacterium UBA2511 | reverse complement strand
CCAACCAGATAATCCGGATACCCGATTAAAGTTGAACGGGCTGAGCAAACCCCGTGGAACTTGATCACGGTCAACAGATCACGGATGAAGTCGCTTAAGGCGCCAGCTATGGCAAAATAGCCCCTACTCGAGGCTCCACGCCGATGGCCTAGGATTGCATGCCCAAAGATCCGGTAGGCAGGTATTTCCGTGCCCAGCTTCTCCTTCATCGTGGTTTTGACGTCGATTTCGATCAGCACCCCGAAGCAGTTATCCGTGAGAGACTGACGCGCTCGTTTGTCAACCGCCTCAAAATCAGCATCTTCTATGGTTCGATCAATAGTGTACGGCACCAGCGATTATTACTTAGGGCCAAGCTTGATAACTCGCAGGCGCAATGCATTCACAATCACGCTGAAAGACGACAGCGACATTGCAGCAGCCGCGAAGATCGGTGAAAGCAGTATCCCGAAGAACGGGTACAAAACCCCCGCCGCAATCGGAACGCCCGCGGAGTTGTACACAAAAGCAAAGAACAGGTTCTGTCGGATATTGCGCATGGTCGCCAGCGACAGACGACGCGCTTCTACAATACCCATCAAGTCGCCGCGCAGCAGCGTAATGCCCGCGCTTTCGATGGCCACATCTGTGCCGGTGCCCATGGCCACCCCCACGTCCGCCGTTGCCAATGCAGGCGCGTCGTTAACGCCATCACCCGCCATCACGACAACACCCCCTTCATCTTTCAGACGCTGGACGATCTTGCCCTTATCTTCCGGCAGTACCTCCGCTTCCACTTCATCGATATGCAATTTGCGAGCAACCGCCTCGGCCGAGGTGTAGTTATCGCCAGTCAGCATGACCACTCGAATGCCGTCTTTTTGCAGCGCGACAATAGCAGCGTGGGTCGTTCTCTTGATGGGATCGGAGATGGCCAACAGCCCAGCGATTTTTCCATCGACGGCGGCAAAAATCACGGTAGCACCATCTTTGCGATGCTCGTCGGCATCGCTGTCAAATCTAGTGGTGTCGACATTCTCCGACTCCATGAGAAGACGATTACCAAGCAGCACCCGCTTGCCGTCGATTTTTCCTGTTACCCCTTTACCGTTGGGAGAATCGAAGTCTTCCGCATCCGGCAGCTTCAGCTCCATGCCCTTGGCTTTGTCCAGAATGGCGTGGGCCAGTGGATGCTCACTGCCTTTCTCGAGTCCGCCCGCAAAACGCATCAAAGCATCGTCATCGTACCCATTCGCTGTAACAATTCGGGTGATTTGTGGCTGCCCCTCTGTCAACGTGCCGGTCTTATCCACTACCACCGTATCTACCTTTTCCATGCGTTCAAGGGCTTCCGCATCGCGGATCAGCACACCACTTTGGGCGCCGCGGCCAACACCTACCATGATCGACATCGGCGTTGCCAGACCCAGTGCGCAAGGGCAGGCAATGATCAGAACACTGACCGCCGCAATCAGCCCGAACGCCATGGGCGGTGTCGGCCCAAGGAATGACCAGGCTATAAAGGCAACAATGGCAATTAGGATCACGGTGGGCACAAACCAGCTCGCCACCTTATCGGCAAGCCCCTGGATCGGTGCGCGGCTGCGTTGGGCGCTGGCCACCATCTGCACGATTTGGGAAAGCATGGTGTCCCGGCCAACCTTGTCGGCCCGCATGATAAAGCTGCCCTGTTGGTTAATACTGCCGCCAATCACTTGGTCGCCAGACTTTTTGCTGACTGCAAGAGGCTCACCGGTCACCATGGACTCATCCACGTTGGAGCTGCCTTCAAGTAACTCACCGTCCAGCGGCACCTTGTCCCCCGGGCGCACTCGCAGGCGATCACCCACCTTGACCTGATCCAGCGACACATCGGACTCGTCGCCCTGGTCATCCAGCTTTCGGGCCGTCGCCGGTGCCAGATCCAGCAGCGCCTTGATCGCGCCCGAGGTTTTCTCCCGGGCCCGCAGTTCAAGCACCTGGCCTAACAGAACCAGCACCACGATGACCGCAGCCGCCTCGAAGTAGACGGCGACAGAACCGTCTTCCTGCCGAAAGGCGTCGGGGAAAATCTGGGGCGCCAGTGTCGCCACCAGGCTGTAGATCAGCGC
>DDNV01000045.1:1732-1914 GCA_002341315.1 Cellvibrionales bacterium UBA2511 | reverse complement strand
ACCAGTTGAATCCAGTTGGACATTTGTGGGGCAACGATCTGGTCAAGGCCGGTGAGATGTCCGCCCATTTCCAGCACCAATACCGGCAGGGCCAGCACCAGGCCAATCCAAAATCGACGGGTCATGTCTTTGAGCTCTGCCGAGGGCCCGTCATCCAGACTTACCTGCTCGGGCTCCAGGGC
>DDNV01000045.1:0-1553 GCA_002341315.1 Cellvibrionales bacterium UBA2511 | reverse complement strand
ACCTGCTCGGGCTCCAGGGCCATACCACAGATAGGGCAATCTCCGGGGCCCTGCTGGCGAATTTCCGGATGCATCGGGCAGGTGTACATGGTGCCCGGAGCCACGGGTTCGTCCTGTTTCTGTTCTCCACTGAGGTAGTGTCCCGGGTCGCCGTCAAACTTCGATTTGCACCCCGAAGAACAGAAATACCAGGTTTTCCCGCCATGCTCGCTGCGATGTTCCGCCGAGTGTGGATTCACCGACATGCCGCAAACAGGATCTTTGACCGTGTGCTCAGCCGTCATGGCCGATCCCTCCCTATCGAGTTCTGGTGATTAGTGATGATGAGCATGAGATTCTTTGTGTCCCGCTTCTTCGGCTTCTGTGGCCTTTTTCAGGAACAGTTGCTCGGCCACTGCGATAACAATCATGGTGACAACCGCCACGCCAATAACAAACAGGTCAGTATTCAGTTTGACCCAAACGAAGCCACCAAGAGCGAGCAAATCCAGAACAATTGCCACCGTGGGCACCCACACATTGGCCTTCACATCCTCCCGTAAATAGCGCAGAACGCCCCAATGGATAGCAATGTCCATGATCAGGTAAAAAATGATGCCCAGCGCTGCAATTCGGGACAGGTCGAAGAAGGCCGTGAGGATAAGCCCAAGCACCACGGTATAAACCAGCGTGTGCTTCTGGATGCTACCGGGCATGCCGAAATGACTGTGGGGGACCAGCTTCATTTCAGTCAGCATGGCCAACATGCGTGAGACGGCGAAAATACTGGCCAGAATGCCACCGGCGGTGGCCATCATCGCAATGGCGACGGTAAACCAGACGCCGTAGTCGCCCAATGCGGGACGCGCAGCGGCCGCCAGAGAGTAGTCCTGCGTTTTGATGATTTCCGCCAGGGACAGGTTACTGGCAACGGCGAAACCGACCAGGGTGTAGATCACCACGCAGGCTGCGATGGAAATAATAATCGCTCGCCCCACGTTTCTCTTGGGGTCTATGACTTCCGAGCCGCTGTTGGTGATGGTGGTAAAACCTTTGAAGGCCAGAATGCCAAGGGCCGTTGCCCCCAGGAAATTGCCAAAGGTTCCAGCCTCACCGGGGCTAGAGAAATCAACAGAAACACTGTCGGCAATCCAGATACCCACCATCCCGAAAACCAGAATGCCTCCGATCTTCAGGATACCTATAAAGGAAGCCACGCCCTGAATCATTCGGTTGCCCAACAGATTGATCAGAAACGCGGCCAGAATTAGTGAGACGCCAAGAATGGGCACCATGCGGCCACTTTCATCGCCATCGAACAGTTGCATGGTGTAAGAACCGAAGGTTCGCGCAAGAAAGCTCTGGGCAATCACCATCGAGAAATACATCAGCAAAGCATTGAAAGCCGTCGGTAACCGATTGCCATAGGCTTTGTGCAGGTACATGCCTATGCCCCCGGCTGACGGGTAGGCATTGGAAATTTTGATGTAGGAATAGGCACTGAAGCTTACGATTACCGCCGCGGCCAGAAACGCCAACGGGAAAAGAACGCCAGTCATCTGCGCCATCTGCCC
>DDNV01000088.1:48118-82785 GCA_002341315.1 Cellvibrionales bacterium UBA2511 | reverse complement strand
ATCGGCCCAGGGATACTGAGCCCGTTGTGCTGGATCTTCATTCGCAAATCGTCACAGAAGTGGTAAATACTGTCCCGTCTGAAGTTGTCGTTGCGCTGCCAGAAAAGCCCGAATTGCCGGGGGCCGAAGACGAATTGACGGATTTTCAGGAGGAACAGATCGGCAGTTTCCGGCTGGCTTGCTGGCAACCCAGCGAGGATTTACTGGTTATCAATGGGTTGGCGCCGGGCAGCGTACCCCTTCAGGAGGAATCCGGTCTGCTTGCCAATATAATCCGGGCAATTGGTCGTCTCGGTGATGTACTTTCATCGCCCCAATTGATTGACTGGCCCCCTTTGGCGGTGGATCAGACCGGCAAGCCGGGCGCAGAGGCGATGCTGTCAGTGTTCGTTGAAGCCCGCGTCAAAAAGCAGGGCGTGCTTTGGGTATTGCTGATGGGTGAATTGCCTGCGGCACTGTTGCTGCCCTCAAGGTCGGCCTACCCGTCATCCGTGGGCCATATGGAGGAATTACCCGGAGGTGCCAGGGCGATCGTCACCCCAAGCCTGCAGGAAATGTTGGCTGCTCCCGAGCTTAAAGGCGAAACCTGGCGAGCGATTCGGGTGATGACCCCCCAGCCATGACACCCTTGATTCGCAACATGCTGGCCGCTGACCTGCCGTTGCTCGCAGCCATTGAGCAACAGGTGACGCCCCATCCCTGGCGTGAATCCCAGTTCAGGGAGAGCCTCGATAAACACCAGTGTCTGACCATGGTTCTGCAGAACCAGTTGGTGGGTTATGCCGTTTATACGATTGTGCTGGGCGAAGCAGAGATTCTGAATATTGCGATAGGGCGGGATTACCAGGGGCGGGGTTACGGCCGACAATTGCTCAATCACCTTATTGACCTGATGACTGACCGGGCTGAACGATTGTTTCTCGAGGTTCGTGTCACGAATGAGCCGGCTGTGGCGCTGTATCAGGATGTGGGTCTGGTGGAAATCTGCCTGCGCAGAAACTATTACCAGAACGATACCGGACAGGAAGATGCCATTGTCATGGCAATGGATTTCACCAGTTTTCAGTGAGTGTCAGTCCCCGTTAAATGTCTAATCTGTTACCTGGTTCCCTTTAAAATTGTGAACTGGTTCACATAATTGGCATTATCAGTGCCATTTTAGGCCCGTTCGTCGCCAATTTTCTTACTTACGACCCTCTCTCAGCTGCAGACTCCTTAAAATAATCATATCGATTGATAAGGAAGTAGCCTGTTATGGAAACGATGCCAGATGAGGCGGTACAAGCTGCCAAATTTGAAGTGGCAAAGCTGCTGTTGGAAAGACTCCCGTTCTTTCTGATGGTCACCTCTGGATTTTGTCTGATACAGATTTTTACCTGGGACGGGATTTCAACCTATTGGCCGGCCGGATTGTGGATTCTTTACAGTCTGGGAGTCATTGTGCCCGGTTGGCTGCTCATCCGAAGATTGTCTGTAACGTATGCGGTGGTTGGGATTAACCAGAAACTGGTTGAAGACATCAACAATCTGGCTATTGTTCTGGCTTTCATGACGGGACTGATCTGGGCCTTTGACAGTTTTGTTCAGTTTTATCTCAGGGAACCAAATCAATGGCTTTATGTGTCTGCGTTAGCGGCTATTGCCGTGATCAGCGCAGGACTGCTTAGCTATAACCTCAAAGCTGCCCTGCTCGGGGCGGTGGTTATATTGCTGCCCTTGCTGATTGAAGTCTCAATCGCGGGCAGCGGTGCCAACCTGTATTTTATTTTTTTTGCGTTAGCTACCGTTGCCGTATTGTACTTCGGCTTGCGCCAACAACAGCGGACCCTGGAAAAAAACATCGCGCTTCGAAGCGAGGCTGAGGCGCTGCTTAAACAGCAGGAAGCGACCAGTTACCTGCTCGAGCAGCACTGGCAAAATGCCCCGCTACCGGCCATTCAGTGGGATCGTCAGCAGCGGATAACTGGCTGGAATATCAGTGCTGAAAAACTGTTCGGTTATCCTGTGGCAGAGGTGTCGGGTTGCCAGGGAGATTTTCTGGTACCACCGGGATCGCGGGAATCGTTTCGCGATATGTGGCAGGCCCTGATACAAAAGGACGGGCAGGGTTATTACGCTGTGCACGAAGTCATCGACAGGAATGGACAGATAAAAATATGCGAGTGGCATAACACGCCGCTGACAAAAGACGGCAAGCTGATCGGTGTTGCCTCCTTCATCAAGGACGTGACCTCCCAGATTGAGGATCGGGAGACCATCAAACGGCAGGCGAACTACGATAACCTGACCGCGCTGCCGAATCGCAGCTGCATGATGAGTGAACTGGATGCTGCAATCTCACGGTCTAAGCGAAACAATCAATTCGGCGCTGTTATTTTTCTCGATCTCGATAATTTCAAAGATATCAATGACACCCAGGGGCATCATGTGGGTGACATGGTGTTGCAGTTTTTTGCCGAGTTATTGCGGCAGGCCGTTCGCAAGGAAGATGTGGTCGCCCGCTTTGGTGGTGATGAGTTTGTGGTGCTGATACAGGATCTTGGCACAAAGGCGACCAAAGCACGGGCCAGAGTGCTTTCTATTGCAGATAAAATCATGGAGCTAGGTAAAACAGTCTGCAAGCAGCGGGGGCTGGAATACGAGATTGACGTCAGTGGCGGTATCGTGCTGTTTCAGGGTGATCGCTATTCACCAAATGACCTGTTGAAGCAGGCCGACCTGGCGATGTATCGGGTGAAAAACTTTGGGCGCAAAGGGTTCAGTTTCTATGACGATTCTCTCGCGGTCGAGGCGGAATACCGAGTCAGCCTGATTCGCGAGCTGCGTCAGGGTGTCGAAAACAAGGAATTTGATTTGCACTTTCAGCCTATCGTCAACACCGCTGGCGATATTGTCTTTGCTGAATCACTGCTGCGCTGGAACCGCCCCTCACAGCGGATTGTGGCGGCCAGCGAATTTATCGAGTTCATGGCGACATTGCCGATGATGAACGAAGTGGGCCTGTGGATCTTCGAAAGTGCATGCGCCAATCTTCGCCAATGGATTGATGAAGGGCTTTGGTCAAAAGACGGGGTACTATTCGTGAACATCAGTCCGAAGCAGTTGGAAAATGAGCATTTCGCTGCCGATATACGGAAGTTGATCAGCCGATATGCCATTGATCCCCACCAGCTGGTACTCGAAATTACCGAGGAAAGCCTGATTCATAATCTTGATGAGGTCGAGGGCCAGCTCCAGGATTTGCTGGACCTTGGTCTGCGGATTGCACTGGATGATTTTGGCACCGGCTATTCCTCGCTGGCGATGTTACAGAAGTTACCGGTGCACTTTGTCAAACTGGATCGGAGTTTTATTAACGATCTGGCTTCTTCGGAGAATACCTATTCCATTGTTAAAGCGGTCATCAAGCTCTGCCAAATTATGTCCCTCGACGTGATCGCCGAGGGCGTTGAGACAGAAGAACAATACCGTATTCTCGTCGATCTGGGCTGTGAGTACTTCCAAGGTTACTATTTCAGCAAACCTGTTGATTCCGGGCAATTCAGGTCGTTGGTCCGGTCTGCATCTGAGGATGCCCTGTTGCGTCTGGTTAACTAGATTGACGGGCGCATCAACTGTAGCGGTAAAGCGTGCACTGAATGACCGGGAAGCGGTATAGTCACGGAGCATTTTTTACGAGGTGAGCTTTGGACAAAATTCCGGTGGGGATCAGTGCCTGCCTGATGGGCGATGAGGTGCGCTATAACGGTGGTCATAAGCGGGATGCCTATATCAATGGGACTCTGGCGGGCCACTTCAGTTTTCACCGATTCTGTCCGGAAGTCGGTATTGGTCTCGGTGTGCCCAGGCCCACTCTCAGACTGATTGCCAGTGATAGCGGTGACAGGGCAGTGCGAACGGAAGATCAGGCGTTCGATGTCACTGAACAGCTGGTCAGCTATAGTCGGGAGCAGTTTGCCGAGATCAGTCAGTTATCCGGGCTCATTCTTAAGCGGGATTCACCCAGTTGCGGCATGGCGAGAGTCAAGGTGTATGGCGCGGCCGGGGCAAGGCCAGAGGGGCGGGGCGTGTTTGCCCGCACGGTGATGGAACAGTTTCCCTGTCTGCCGGTTGAGGAAGAGGGCCGGCTGGGGGATCCCGGGTTGCGGGAGAATTTTATTCAGCGGGTGTTTATCTATCATCGCTGGCGATCTGACTACTTCCCGGCGCTCAGTGTACAGAAACTCACGGATTTTCATGCCCGACACAAACTGATCTTCATGAGTCACGACCAGAATCAGTGTCGGGAACTGGGTCGTATCGCAGCGCTTGCCCGTCCTGATACCCTGAAAGCAGTTGCTGCGGATTACCTGTCATTGGCCATGGCCAATCTGAAAAAAATTGCCACGCGTAAAAATCATTTGAATGTCCTGCAGCATATTCAGGGGTATCTGAAAAAGCAGCTCGATGCCGCAGACAAACAGGAGCTGATTGAAATATTCGAACGCTTCGAACGAGGTGAGTTGCCATTGATCGTGCCTGTAACACTCCTGCAGCACCACTTTCGAAAAGCTCCGGACGAGTATATCAATCGGTCCTGGTACCTGAACCCCTACCCGGCAGAATTGCGCCTGATGAATCTGCTATAAAATCGGGAAGTATGCTCATGAGCAACAGTAAACCATTGAAAATTCCCTATCGCCTGATCCTGCTGGATCTGGTGGGTGCCGTGCTGGCGGCAATGGGTATCCTGCAGCTGATTGACGGTGGCGGTGTTGCCGCCTGGATCATGACAGTTGTGGGTTTTTTATTGATGCTGCCTCTGGTTCTGGCGATTTTTCGTTTACTGGCATCCCCGGGGTCCAAACAGAATGACCATCGAGGAGATCGTTAATGGAGATTGTCTATTGGCACTGGCTGGTGTTGGGCATCCTGCTGGTGATACTGGAGATCGTAGTACCCAGTTTCACCATCCTCTGGTTTGGTCTCGGCGCGATGGTGGTGGGTGTGCTGTTGTGGCTGGTGCCGCAGTTGCCGATCGTGGGCCAGCTGTTGGTCTGGATTCTAGCTTCCGGCGGTTTCGCACTATGCTGGTTTAAATACCTGAAACCGCGAATGGTGGATAAAACCCTGGCCGGACTTTCCAGAGAGGCCGCCATTGGCGAGTCGGGCCGTGTCATAAAACTGCCGGTTGAACACGGCCGGGGGATAGTGCGTTTTACCACGCCGCTGCTCGGTGCCGATGAATGGGAGTTTATCTGCGACCAGACGTTATCACTGGGTGACCGGGTGTTCGTCAAAGAGTTTTCCGGTAATACCCTGGTGGTGGTGAAGCTCGATTGAGTAACTGACCGGAATCGACCGGTTTTTGGAACGTTAACTTTTTTTCGGAGTGGGTGGCATGGGCGGCACAGTCGTTGTTTTGGCAGTTTTGGTACTGCTGGTTATTACCGTTGGGTTGGGTGTCCGGATTGTGCCCCAGGGGAGCAAACATGTGGTGCAACGGCTGGGCAAGTTTCACAAAATACTGCCGCCGGGGCTGAATATCATTATTCCCTATATCGATACCGTGGCCTACCGGGTTTCCACCAAGGATATCGTACTGGATATTCCTTCGCAGGAGGTTATCACCAAGGATAACGTGGTTATCGTTGCCAATGCCGTGGCCTATATCAATATCGTGGCACCGGAAAAGGCCGTCTACGGGGTCGAGGACTATGAACTGGCGATTCGCAACCTGGTTCAGACATCACTGCGTTCCATTGTCGGCGAGATGGATCTGGATGATGCCCTTTCCTCCAGAGACCAGATCAAAGCCAAGTTAAAAACCTCCATATCTGACGATATTTCTGACTGGGGTATTGTGATGAAAACGGTGGAAATTCAGGATATCAATCCCTCCGGAACCATGCAGCAGGCCATGGAAGAGCAGGCCGCTGCCGAGCGCCAGCGCCGTGCCACAGTGACCCGCGCCGACGGCGAGAAAACCGCGGCCATTCTCGAAGCCGAGGGCCGGCTGGAAGCGTCCCGGCGCGATGCCGAGGCCAAGGTGGTACTGGCAACGGCCACCCAGGAAGCGATCGAAAAAGTGACCGCAGGTATTCAGGACAAGGAGTTGCCAGCGGTTTATTTGCTGGGCGAAAAATACGTTGAAGCGATGCGTGAGCTGGCCGTCTCAGAGAATGCCAAGCTGGTACTGTTGCCGGGTGATATTCCCGCTGCGGTCAGGGGACTGATGAGTACGACGAAATAGTCCCGTTGAGTTAATGGGGAACGGGTTTCTGTCAACCGATTCGGGGCAAAAACGTTTTGTACGAGTAAGGTTCGAACCTCTGCCATAGGAGCTGACGGGAGAAATGACTTTGGAGAGCAGGATATTGACGTTGCGTCTACCACTTATTGTGCTGTTGTCCGTCATGGCAGCGGGCTGTAGCAGCCAACGCCAATCCGGTTACGGTGCAACGGACGGTATTATTATCGATACCCAGGGCGTCGATATGTCCTATTACCGCGCGGATCTTGCCGATTGCCAGCGCTATGCTTCCGAGGTGCCTGTGGCGGAGCGAACGGCAACCTCCGCAGCAGGTGGTGCGGTGGTCGGCGGTGTTGTCGGGGCCATCGTCGGTGATTCCGGCACAGCCAAGAAAGGGGCCGGTGTCGGAGCCGTCACCGGGGCTATCAAGGGTGTGTCCTCCGGTAGTGCTGAACGCAAACGCGTGGTCAAGAACTGTCTGCGGGGCCGCGGTTATAGGGTGCTGAATTAGCTGCCAGGATTTATTGATGTGGCGGATCCGTCAGGCAATCAGCATCAAGGGGTAAGGCAGTAAATCGGGCAGGTCGGCCAACTCCGTGGCTGACAGCTTTTCGAAGTTCATTTTTGACATCATGATCAGTGAACCTGCCGGTAGCCTCAGGTACGTTAAATCTCCTGGGTGAATGGATTCGACCCGCTGAAAGTGCACTCTAATGCCATCAACCGGCAGTTGGTCAGCAATCTCAGGGGGCAGTGCTGTCTCGCTCAACAGGGTGACATCCGATACCATTCCGTTGGCTGCTAGTCGGCTCACCACCTCCAGTGCCCGATAAAATTGTGGGGATGTATCGTAAACCAACACCAGTGGTTTGCTGGGTCGTGAGGATAGCCCCGGTGGTCGAGGTCTGGCCGAAGTGCGGATTCGTCCCGGAAAAAAAATATCGTACCCCTCGTGGGATAATGCACAGGGCGCCAGCATCCCGCTCTCAATATGGAAGGTGCAGGCCACTTTCTGCTGTGAAGATAACTGTTCCAGTAGCTGCTGTGCTCTGGATGACGCCATTCGGCTGGATCTGATCATGGCATCTCGACCGAACAACCGCTCTTCGCCCGAGAGGCTGGAAATTTCTCGGGCAAAGGGCAACCCCGCCGCGGCCAGCAAGCGACTGTCCTCAATATACAGGCCGGCGAGCGATGCGTTCAGCCATCTCGCCATCGTTACCAGTGACAACAGGCTGGCTTCGGTGATACTCAGCGCATCCAGCGCGATTAGAATTCTGCGCTCAGTCTGCACGCTCGTCACCCTGCGTATGACCGACAGCAAATTTTTGGGTGACTTGTATCCACGCTTCAATCTTTGCCATCACTTTGCCGTTCACGGAATCAGTCGGGTACTCACCCTTATCATCGGGTTTACCCGCAGGCTGTCCCGTGAGTAACGTCAGGGCCTCATCGATCGTGGAGATGGCATAGATATGAAACGCGCCCCGTTTAACGGCATCGATCACGCGCTCCTCCAGCATCAGGTGCTGGGTGTTGGCGGCGGGCATCACCACCCCCTGGTCACCGGTCAGCCCGCGGGCATTGCAAATATCGTAAAAGCCTTCGATTTTCTGGTTGATACCGCCAATCGCCTGAATCTGCCCATGTTGGTTAATCGACCCGGTCACCGCGAGGGATTGTCTGATCGGGATGTCGGCTATTGCCGAGAGCAATACAGTGATTTCCGCCACAGAGGCGCTGTCGCCTTCAATCCCGCCATAGGATTGTTCAAAGACCAGACTGGCGGAGACCGGTAGCGGTCGGTCTCTGGCATAGCGATTGGCGATAAAGGCAGAGAGAATTAACACGGCTTTCGAGTGAATATTGCCGCCCAGTTTTACCTCGCGTTCGATATCCAGCACTTTGCCGTGTCCGAGCCGCGCTTGGGCAGTAATGCGGGTGGGGCGGCCAAATGCGTATTCACCGAGCTGGTAGACGGAGAGCCCGTTGATTTGGGCCACGTGCTCGCCGCGGGTGTCCACTAACTGTATTTCCCTGAGGATGCTCTCGTGGACCCGTTCTCTGAATTGGTCCATCCGTCTGGAGGCCGCCTCTATGGCAGCCTGAACGTGCACGATGCCTACCTGTTCTGCATTGGCCTGCCCGGCAAAATAGTCACTCTCACAGAGCAGATCCGTGAGGAGGTTGAGATGCAGGGGTAGTTTCTGGGCGTCCTCAAGCAGACGGGAGCCCTGCTCAATCACCCGCGCCACGGCGCTCTGGTCGAGTGGTCGAATTCCCTTGCGGTGTTGCAATGAGGCGATCAGTCGGGCGTAACCCAGCGTATTGGCATCGGTGCGGGGTAGCTCCTCGGACAGGTCGGCGGGAACTTTGAAGAGCAGGTTGAAATCCGGATCGTAGGCCTGCAGCAGGTAGTAGACGGTTCTGTCGCCCAACAGGATAACCTTGATGTCCAGTGGTACCGGTTCCGGCTCAAGTGATTTGGTGCTCACCAGACTGAGCAACTGGTCGATCGACTCGATCCGTGCTTCCCGGGACTGTAGTGCGCGTTTGAGGGCATCCCAGGCAAATGGATTGGTGAGGACCTTAACGGCATCCAGTAGCAGGTAACCGCCGTTGGCGCGGTGTAGTGCACCGCCTTTTATCAGGGTGAAGTCGGTGGTCAGAGTGCCGTATTGTGCTTCGTGTTCGACCCGGCCCAGCAGGTTGCTGAGGGACGGGTTGTTTTCATAGACGATGGGTGCCGTGCAGGCCCCGCCGTTATCCACCAATACATTGATCCTGTACATCGGGAATTCGTGTACCCGGTTTTTCAGGTTTTCGGGGACACTGGAATGTTCTTCCTCTTCACGGAATGCATCCACATTTTCAATCACATCCTGTTTCACCAGAGCGAGGAATTCGACCACATCGGGGTAGTCGCCGTAGCGGTTTTGCAGTTCTCTGAATATCTGGCCCACCGCATTCTGGACGATGGACTGATTCAGTTTTTTGAATTGTTCCCGGCTTGCTTTCACCCACATCGGCATTTTTTGAACAAGCTCTTTCAGTTCTTCCTTGAGCTCGTTAATTTTCTGTTCGATGGCAGTTTTTTCATCGTCGCTCAGGGCTTCAAATTCTTCCGAGGTAATGATTTTGTCATTGACCAGTGGCGCGAGTGTGTAGCCAGAAGGTGTTTCGAGCATTGAGATATTTCGTGCTTTCGCTTTTTCTTTTAACTCTGAAAATGCCTGTCGTTCCTGATCGTTGAAGGCATCGCTAATGTCGTTAAGCCTGGCTTTGTATTCCGCGCTTTGAAACACACCGGGAATGGTCACCAGCAAATCTTCAATGCACTGTTCCATATCCTTGCGTAACTGTTGTGCCAGGCCACAGGGCAGCCTTAACACTTTGGGTTGATGGGGTGCGCTGAAGTTATTGACGTAGCACCAATCGCTCGGCTTTGGCCGGTCGAGTGTCTGTTGGTGCAAAAAATCCTGCAACATCTCGTGTTTGCCCATGCCGGAAGAGCCCAGCACGTAGATGTTGTAACCCTCGTGGCGGATTCCCAGCCCGAAGCGCAGGGCGTCAAGGGCGCGATCCTGGCCATAGTAATTGTCGAGGTGCTCGAGTTCGGTGGTATCACCGAAGGGCAGGGTAGCTGGATCACAATGCCGATAGAGACTGTCGGCGGGTAAAGGCAATGGCTGTTTGTTATTCACTGATTACTCTCTGTTGCGTCAAATCAAGTGTGAAATAAGGTGGCTTCACCCTGGATGAGCCGGTTTTATTATCAGTTTAGTGTCCGGATACACGGTTGACCATATTGCGGATGCCACAGCAGTTAAAGCAACCTTATAAAGGCTTTATTGGCTCAGGGATGGGTGGTACCCAGATAGTCAGAAACAGGCGGCCGGGAACAGCTATTGTTTTACCGGCCGTTTTTGCAGTTTGCGCTGCAGGGTGCGACGGTGCATGCCGAGACGGCGAGCCGTGGCGGAAATATTGCCGTCATTTTCTGCCAGAACCCGCTGGATATGTTCCCACTCAAGACGCTCCACCGAGGGCGGACCTTCGCTGATCCCGGTTGTCTCGGGGGAGGCATCGGTATCGAACGTCGCGAGGATATCCTCTACTGAGGCGGGTTTACAAAGATAGTTCAGGGCGCCCAGTTTGATGGCCTCCACCGCCGTGGAGATACTGGAATAGCCGGTGAGGATCAGCACCTCGAGTTTGGGATTGATCCGAATCAGCTGTGGTAGCAGATGAAGCCCTGACTCGGATTCCAGTTTCAGGTCCACCACGGCCCGGCGGGGACTGTGTTGCCGGCACAAGTCCAGGGCCTCGGAGGCATTGCCTGCGGTGAGTACCTGATAGCCGCGGCGGGTCATGGCGCGCCCGAGAATGCGGGTGAACGTGGCATCATCATCCACGATAAGCAGATAGTGGTTATCGGGCATGGGCATCCTGTATTGGCAGAATCACTTTGGCCTCACTGCCGGATCCCCGGCCGGGTTTGATGTCAACAGTGCCGCCGTAGCGTTGCAGTGTGGCCTGGGTCAGAAACAGCCCAAGCCCCATTCCCTCTGGTTTGCTGGAGGTAAAGGCGGTACCGAGTCTGCCCCGCAATTGTGGCGAAACACCGTCACCATAATCCCTGATACAGAGTTCAATGTGTTGCCGATCCCAGCGTACCTGGATATCAACCCGATCCGGGCTGGCATCGGCCGCATTATTGAGCAGGCTGGTCAGTGACTGGGCGATGGTCGGGTGCAGGCGAGTGTGAATATCCGGCAGATTATCCGGATAACGGATGTTGGCCTGTACGCCGGGACGCATCAGCTGCCAGCGTTCGAATAACCTGTCAAAGTAAAGGCGCAGGGCAATGTCTTCGCCACCGTCGGCACTGCCTTCCGCAGTGGCCACCAGCTGTTTCAGGGTAAGCCGACATTGTTCAATCTGTTGCTGCAAGATATTCAGGTCGTCGTTTGAACCGGACTGGTCTGCCACCATTTCGTCCACCAGAATTTTCATGGTATTGAGTGGAGTCCCCAGCTCATGGGCAGTACCCGCAGCCAGTGAACCGATGGCCAGCAGCTGTTCATCCTGCAGTTGATTTTCTCGCTGTATAGTCAGTTGTTCCTCTTGCTGTTTCAGGGTGCGGGCCATGCGGGTCACAAAATAGGTAATCAGCCCAGCGCTGACCGCGAAGTTAAGCCACATGCCAAGAATATGCAGATTGCTGACACTGTCGTGATGATGGCCCGGCGCCAGGGCAGGAATGGGCAGGTAAAACTTCAGCAGCCAACTGTAGGCCGCCAGTGAAAGTATCGTGATGGCCCAGGTATAGCGCAGGGGCAATGTGGTTGCCGCAATACTGATAGGCACCAGATAGTAGGAAATAAACGGGTTTGAGGCGCCGCCGCTGAAAAACAGCAGAGCAGTAAAAAACAGGATATCCACCAGCAAATGGCAGAAAAATTCCAGTTCGGTAATGACCGGGTAACGGAAGGTCCGCCACCAGGTGGTGGTAATGACAATGGCGTAGAGGGCGAGAATGGCTCCCAGCACCAGTATGGGTAAACCGATATCCCGTATCTGACTGAAAAAAAGGAGGGCCAGAATCTGGCCCCCAAGAGCGATGTTGCGGATGACACTCAGCTGGCGCAGGTTTTGCCGCGCTGCCGAGTGTATGAATGAATCAGGGGTGGGAGCCATGACCGGATATTACCAGAATGGTCAGGTTACCAGTGCAGAGTTGCTGCCAGATAAATATTCCGGCCTGCCCCCGGCAACCGCTCTCCCAGGCCTATATCGCTGTCGCCATTGCGGTTGTAACCGGCCAGGTGATCCTCATAGCGGTTGTCGAACAGGTTTTCCACGCCTCCGGACAGGATCAGTTGCGGTGTAAGCCGGTAACTGCCGGACAGGTTAAGTATCCCGTAGCCGGAGGTTTTTTCTTCCTGGTTAAAGTCTGACACCTTGTTCTGACTGGCGTAGAGCACCGATTCCAGGGCCAGCATGACGGCGCGCTGTTCATAAATCAGGGACAGGCGGTTGTTGAGTGGCGCCACCCGGTACAGATCGTCGTGCTCATCCCGGCGCTTGCCGCGCACGTAGCTGAGGTTGCCTTCCAGGCGAAGGGTGGAGGAAATCAGGTAGCCGTAGCCCATGTCTGCGCCGTACATCTTGGCATCTACGTTGTCGAACATCAGTGCCGCCTGCCCGCTCATCATGGTACTGAGCATATTGGCGGTAGCGTTGTCGGACGGCACACCCTGGATGTAGTCATCAATGCGGCGGTAGAACAGTTGCGGCGTCACCCAGGCCTTCGCAGTTTGCCAGTCGATACCGGCGGTGACCTCATGGGCCGTTTCCTCGTCCAGCTTCAGGTTGCCGATATAGTTACGACCGTCCGCCAGGCCGCCGGTGGCTGCCAGGGGTAACCATAGATAGCGTTCCTGGTAGGAAGGTGCGCGGTTCTTGCGGCCCAGACCCAGGTTCAGTGTGGTGTTATTGGTGAGCGGGCGGCTCAGGTTAAGAACCAGGTCAAGATAGGTAAAATCTTCGTCCAGATCGCCGTTGTTGAAGGCGCTCGCCAGCATATCGGCGTTCATGGCCATCATGCCCATCATACCCCTGGCGCTGACGGACTCACTGTCCATTTTTACGCGGTTGACCCGCGCCCCGGTCTCCACATGCCATTCGCCGATCTCGCCCTCCCACTCGGTGAAAACACCGTAGGTGTCCCGTTCCGCATCGTTAAAATTGTCCACCTCGAACAGGGCACTGTTGGGGTTGGTGATGGTGGCGGTGTGGACCGTCTCATTGCCGTCAGTACCGACACTCAGGTAGCCACTCGCTACCGGCCAGCGGGCTTGTAATGACCAGGCGGTGTTATGGGCCGTGGCATTGTTTGCGCGGTAACTCATTGGCGATACCGGTGCTTCCCGTTGGGAGAAGTTGTCCATCAGGTGGTCGACGTGGTTGTAGGAGAGGTGGCCGCTGATCACTATCTCACCGAAGGTGGTGCTGACATTGGCACCCGCGGTGTCCCCGTCGATGTAATTGATATCCATGGGCAGGGCGGGGGTACCTGTGTCTCGGGTGTCCAGCTCACCGGTGTAGATTTCAATGCTGCTGTTGTCGTTGCGCCAGCCATAGCTGAGGTCGTAGCGCCCCCGTCGGTACTGGCTGCCACCGATCTTGTCGTCGTCACCGACGCGAGTATCGTCGCCTTCGTCGTGGCTGAACATTGCTGACTCCTTGTGGTGATTGTTGGACAGTGTGGATTTCAGGGCGGTGCTGGAACCATCGCTGTTGCCGTTGAAGCGGCTGGCAATGGAGCCGGAGAAAATAAAGTCGTCACTCTCGCCGAATTCGCCGCGGTCCAGAGTCGCGGTCATATGCCCGCCGATGCTCTCCTGGGCGGCGCTAACCGGGGCGATGCCGCGATCCACCACAAGGGATTTCAACAACAGTGGTGGCGTGTAGGTGAGTGGTGCATCCATGGCGTTGGGACCGCCGGTTAGGGCTGGTGCGTGATCGATGTGGATACTGACACGATCGCCGTAGAGTCCGCGGTATTGAGCAATTCCCGTCACCGGGCCGTTGCTGTTGACGTTGGCGCCGGGCACACGTTTTAGCAGTGCTGAGGTGTCTACCAGTGGCAACTCTCCAGGTTCTGTGTCCAGTGTCAGCCGGGTGGTCGTCTGTACCCCTGTCACTTCAATTTCTTCGGGGATGTTGTGATCCGCCAGTATTGGGGCAGGCAGGGTGCTCAGCAATAGCGTGGCTATAACGGGAATGTCGCGCTTCACGGGGCCGTTCTCCTGGGTCAAGTCGAGTGGCCGGCATCTTACTGTGGAAGCAACCCTATGGGGATGTGACAAATTGTCGCACTTGCTGGCCCGTAGCCTTCAATGGCGGGGGTGTTGCAACAGATGGCGGAGCAGAGGGGTACAAAAATGGCAGGTGAACATAATGATGGCCATCAGCTTGGCATTGTCGTCTCGCCAATGAATCGAGCCCGTCAGCGTGCTCTGGACAAAGCTGTTACACCTTCGTCCAGTGCCGCCGGGGCAATGGCAATCACTCCTCAGTGGGATGTTGTCTACCTGAAATCCAGCAATGTTCACTCCTGTGGCGATTGTGAGGATTCGTCGTTGCGGCAGTGTTGGGGATGTGCCACCGTCACCGAGGCCCGGCGCATGCCTTTATGCCATTCATTCACATAGGGCCAGCCCAGTTTTGCATTGAGTTTTCGGATCAATTGCAGGCCCAGCCCAAAGCCCAGATCATCCGTGAGCTGGGTTGCATCGGGTTGGCTGTTAGTGACGATGATCTCATTATCTGTCTGGGCAATGACGATCTCGCCTTCCCAGGTGTGTTGGAAGGCATTGCGGATCAGGTTGCCCAGTACGATCCGCACTGGTTGCTCCGGCAGGGGCTGGTGGCAGGGCATGGTTTCTACCCGCAGGTTGATCTTCTTATCCTGTAAGAGATAGCGGCTCTCTTCCACCAGCTCGTTAATCATTTGATCGAGGCACACCTCTCTGAGGGGTAAAGTGTCTGGCCTCTCCTCCCGGCTCAACCACAGCAAGGTCTCAGTGAGGTGTTGCATGGTTGCGCCAGCTCGATCAATACGCTCGAAAGCTTTCTGTTCAGCGGGAGATAGTGCCTGGCCGGGATGATTGCGGAGTTTATTGATGAGTTCCACGTTATTGCGGATGACCCCGATGGGGGTACGCAACTCATGGCTGGCGTGACGCAGGAAAGCGTGCTCTCGCTCAAGGCTCTGTTGTACGGAAGACAGGCTGGTACGAATCAGGCTCGCCATGTCATTGAGTTCCGGGTAGTGGAAATCCGGAAGCGGCTGATCGAGCTTTTCGGCATCCAGCGTACCAGTCCACTGGCTGAGTGCCTTCACTGGTCTGGAAACGCGGCGCAGGGTCAGCCATACCACTAACCCCAGGGCGAACACACTGCCAAGACTGATTAGCATCAGGGTTGAGCGACTTTCCTGAACATTGCGTTTGACCAGTTCGGATACCATGGCTCTGGACAGCTGGCGGCTGACGAACAGCTGGTCTTCGCCCTCCCGGTACAACATGGCGAACGAGACGGTATCAGGCGGTGCCGACCACCCCTCCTTCTCAAGCGCTTTGTAAAGTTTGCCCGGCTGCTGCGGCTCGGACTTGATGGTGTTGATAATGGTGGCCGGTTGTGCCTGCCACTGTCGACTTACGCTCATATCGCTGAGCCGGAGAATGACTGCCCGCTCCATATTGTTTGCGGCCTGTGTGTATTTAACGGCTACCTGCTCCATCTGACTGGCGATAATATTGTCCATGCCTCTGATAAAGTAGTAGCCGGCCAGTTTCGAGTAGCCGATCACCAGCAACAGCCCGACGCTCAGGACAATGGTGGCGACAAACCATCGCAGGCTAGTGCGGCGTTTCATGCTTTGTCTCCCTGAGGACAAAACCGAATCCGGGGACTGTGTGGATCAGGGGCGATCCGAAACCGGAGTTCACTGCTTTGCGTAAATTGAAGATGTGAACCTTGAGGCTGTTGCTGTCGGGTATGTTGTCTCCCCACAGGCTCTCTTCCAGCGCCCGGCGACTCACCGCTTCCGGTGAGGCGCGCAGTAGTTTTTCCAGCAGGCGCCAGCTGGTGGGAGAGAGGTGCAGCAGGTGCCCCTCCCTCAAGGCGGTGCGATCGGTGAGGTTCATTTCGAGGTCCCCACAGGTCAACCTTTTTATCTGGCCGCTGCGCCGTCGCGCCAGAGCGTGGCAGCGCACCACCAGCTCGCTCAATTCAAACGGTTTGACCAGGTAGTCGTCGGTGCCGGCCCGGAAACCCTCCAGTTTGTCCTCCAGCTGGTCCCGGGCGGTGAGCATCAATACCGGTTTGTCGATACCCTCGGTACGGATCTGCTGGCAGAGGCTCAGCCCGTCCAGCTTTGGCAGATTGATGTCCAGGAGAATTACATCGTAGTGCTGTTGGTGGATGAAGTGCAGGCCGGACATACCATTACTGGCGTGGTCACAGCGAAGGCCTTCGATGGCCAGGTACTCGACCAGGGTTTCCGCCAGATCCAGGTCGTCTTCAATCAACAGCAGGTTCAACATGGTGTGGTCGCCTCTTCGCGGTCCTTTGATATGACTGCCCGCCGCAGTCGACTTAGCCATTCAGCCATGTCGTGCTGGATGTGCAAGAGGGTGGGAATGAGTACCAGTGTAATCACGGTAGCGAACATAATGCCATAGCCCAGTGACACTGCCGCCGGAATCAGAAACTGCGCCTGGCGGGAGGTTTCACCCAACAGCGGCATCAGCCCGGCATAGGTGGTCAGGGAAGTCAGCAGCACCGCCCGCAGGCGACTTCGACAGGCGAGGCTGATCGCCTCGTGCAGGTGTTCACTGTCCGGTTTCAGATTGTTGAAACGGGATACCAGCAACAGGCTGTCGTTCACCACCACACCGCTCAGGGCGATGATGCCATTGAAGGACAGAATGCCTAGGGGTAGGTCATTGAGCCAGTGTCCCAGCACTGCGCCCACCACGCCGAAGGGGATGGCGGTCATGATCAGCACTGGCTGGATGTAGGAGCGCAACGGTACCGCCAGCAGCATGTAGATGATCAGCATCGCCAGCAGGAACATCTGTTTCATGGAGCTCTGGGTTTCCGCCTGCTCCTCCGCCTCGCCGGCGAAATGGATGTTCAGGGTGGGGAACTGCCGTTTCAGCTCCGGCACCAGTTGGCTGCGGAGACGAGTCACCAGTTCGGTGGAGGACAACAGATCCTTATCCACCTCGGCGGACAGGTACACCGCTCGCTTGCCATCGATTCGGGTGATGGCATCGCGGGTGAAACCGAAGCTGGTTTCCGCCACACTGGACAGAGGCACTACGGTGCCGTCCGGGGTGCGGACCCGGGCGTTAAGTACATCGCCGGGATTGCGGCGCTCGTCTTCCGGGTAGCGCACTTTTACTTCGATTTCATCGCGACTGCGCTGGTACCGCTGCACCACCTGACCATTGAAGGCCTGCAATACCTGCATGGCGAGTTGATCGGTGCTCATGCCCAGCGCCCGCCCCTGTTCGGTGAGCACCAGGTTGAGCTGGGGCTGGCCGGGCTCCAGGTTGTCCTGAATACCACTCACCGCCGTGATTTCCGTCAGGTAGTCCTTCAGCCTGCCGCCGGCGGCGGTCAATACTTCGTCGTCACTGTCTCGCAGCTCGATACGCAGGGCATCCACCATACCTGGAGAGTTCTGGATACGCAGGGTGTTGGCGCCCTCCAGCTCACCCACCTGTTGCTGCCAGCGTCGGGTAAAGGTATCGATATCGTAGGGGGCATCGTCGCGCAGCTCGACGGTTACCTGGCCGGACTGGTCAGCCTCCGAGAGCACCTGGAGATTGGCGATGCCGTTGTCAGAACCACCGGACAATTCCCGATTCACCAGGTAGGCGGCGGCTTCCATCTGGTTCAGGTTGGCATGGGTCTGGCCAAAGCTGGCGTCATTGCGCATGGTCAGCTGCGCTCGCACGGTATCACCGGGAATGTGCGGGAAAAAACTCAACCGCACCACGCCGGTGAACGGCATCGACATGACGCCGACAAACAGTGCGATAAACAGCACCAGCACCCCGTAGCGGTAGTTCAGTGTCCACTCGATCAGCGGCCGGTAGCAGCGCTCGCTGAACCAGTTCATCCCGGCGTCGGCACCGTGTTGAATCCGCTGCCAGCCCCGCAGCAGGACGTTCTTTGGATTGCCGCGATGGGTATTGAGGTGTGCCAGATGTGCCGGCAGGATCAGTTTTGATTCTACTACCGACAACACCATGCAGATGGCTACGACCACTGCAAACTGGGCATACAGTTGCCCCAACCGCCCGCTGATATGGGATAGCGCGTAGAACGCCGCCACCGTGGTGAATACGCCGAACAGGGTGGGCACCGCGACCCGCATGGTGCCCTTGATGGTGTTGGCCAGGGTGTCGCCCTCACTGGCGCTCACCGTATAGATACTCTCGCCGACTACCACCGCGTCGTCCACCACAATACCCAGGGCCATGATGAAGCCAAATGTGGTGAATTCGTTGAGCGATAATCCGGCAAAACTGTCGCCCATGAAATACAGGGTACCGAAAAAGATGAATGGCAGCCCCATAGCCACCCAGAATGCCACGGTGAGGTTGAGAAACACTGCTAGTAGCACAAAGACCAACAGGATGCCGGAGATGGCATTTTTCACCAGCAGTTGCAGGCGGTCGTTGATGGAGGTGCTGCGATCGTACCAGCTGGCCAGTTCCACCCCTTGCGGCAAACGATTGTTGTCCAGCCACTGTTGGATCACTGTCCTGGCGGCCACCACGGTATCGGAGATGTCATCCTGACCGGTGGTGATGACCTGCACGGCGATACTGTTGTGACCCTGGAAGCGGGACAGTGAAGCGCTATCGTCATCGTAGGTGTCGAGAATATCCGCCACATCGCCGAGGCGAATATTCCGGCCGTCATTGGTGGTGAGCAGAGGAATGGCGGCGAAATCCTCCTTCATGTAGGCCTGCTTTGAGGCTTTCAGTTGCAGGTAACTGGACTCGTTGCTCATCACCGCGATCAGCGGGCTGGAAGAGTTGAGGTTAACGGCACTTTCCACATCCGAAAGGGACAGCCCGTAGGCCTGCAATTTGCCCTCGCTGATCTCAATGAACATCATTGGATCCAGCCAACCTGAGATAGTGGCTCGACTTATGTCCGGGTGGGCCACCAGATCTGCCTTCAGGGCATCGGCCAATTGCTGGAGGCTGTGACGGTCCGTATCACCGTAAAGCTGCAGCCACAGCGAATGCTCCTCCCGCTCCGCCTTGCTGATTACCGGTTTCTTGGCGTCCGCCGGAAATGTGGAGATGCCGTCCACCTTGGCTTTGACGTCCCGCAGCAGGGTGTCCAGATTGTAATCCGCCTGTTTTTCCACGGTGACTGTTACACCGCGACCGGTGGAGCTGCTGGTGATGGCCTTGATCCCGGTGACATTTTCCAGTTGCTCCTCGATCTTGATGGCCAACCCTTCTTCGGTGAGTCTGGCGGAGCCGCTGTCGTAGAATACGGAAATATTGATGCTGTCCGGCTCCATGCTGGGGAAAGCTTCCTTGCGCAAGGAGCCCGCCTGGAGAATGCCCAGTGCAACGATCAACAGCATCAACAGGTTCGCCGCTACCGGGTTGGCGGCGAACCAGGGGATGATGCCGCGGGGGCTGATGTGATCAGTCATTTCCGGCCGCCTCCACTGGATTGACCAGCATGCCCTTCAGGTAACTGTTGAGGGGATGACTGAGCACCTGAATTGGCGTACCCGCCAGGGTTTTGGGTGCGCGCACATAGATATGCTCGCCGTCGTTGAACAGTGGATCGGTGGCGAAATGGTCCAGCTGTTCGTCAGTGTCAACAAACCAGATTTCACCCCGTTGGCTGAGGGCGGAGCTGGGTAGTTGCCACAGGCCATCTACCTGATCACCGACAAGGCGCGCTTTCAGAAAGGTGCCGGGCAGCAGCGGCTTTTCCAGCGCCAGCGGCTGGTCCACGGCCACTACCAGCGAGCGCTGGCGGGTCGTACTGTCAAGGTGTTGTTCGGTGCGCAGTACACGGCCTTGCCACTGCTGGCCGTTTTCAACGCCTGTCAGGGTTACCGGCCAGGCGCCAGACAATAACCGATCCCCGTCAGGCAGATTTTGCCAGTCCCGGGCGGGCAGAGACAGAGTGATTTCTACCCGGTCGCTGCTGTAAACCGTCGCCACCTGGGTTCCCGCCTGCAGGTAGCTGCCCGGGGCGATATCGCGGCTTATCACCAGTGCGTCAAAGGGTAGGGTGATACGGGTTTGTGCCAGATCGTATCGAGCACTGTCCACCGCGGCCTGAGCATTGTCCAGCGCGGTACGGGCCGCGGCCAGCTGTGGTTGCCGAAGTGCCAGTGGGGAATCCGGCTCTCCTTCAAGCCCCGAGGCGCGCCACTCCGCTTCGGCCTGTAGTGCCTGACGCTCCTCTTCCAGCAGGGTCACTCTGGCTTGTTGTCGTTCGCTTTCTGCTGCGGCCAGTGCGGCCCGATAATTGCTCGCTTCAATGCGCGCCAGTTCGGTGCCGACAGCCAGCCTGGAACCGACCTCGAAGCCCTCGGCCAGGTTCTCCACCCTGCCGGAAACCTCGGCGGTGAGTGTCAACTGGTAGTGAGTCTCGGCCGCGCCGTAAGCCACCATGGCGGCGGGGTAGCGAGCGGTGTTGACAGTGACCACCGAAACATCGGGGCGGGGTGTTTGGCGATGGATCTCGGGCATGGTGCGCGTTGTCTGCTGGCGCATGCCATACAGGCTGTAGAGGGCCACAGCGACCAGTACGAACAGGGCGGCACAGAAAATCAGCCATTGCTGGCGGGTTTTACTCATTGGGTAGCTTCCAGTCCGAGGGCCAGGCCGAGGTCGATGCGATTGGCCAGGCGATTGTAAGTGAGGTCATCCAGGCGGGACTCCAGGTCATAGGTCTGCTGCTGGGCGTTGAGCAGGTCGAGAAAGGTCACCAGACCGGCGCGATAGCTGTTCTGGTATTGGGTCAGGTTATTGCGGGCACTGGCCAGTGCCTGTAAGACATGCTGTTGCTGACTTGCCAGCGATTGCTCAAGGCCCAGGGTATCGCCAACCTCTTTGATGGCGGTGAGCAAAGTCTGGCGATAATCCTGGTAGGCATAGGCGCTGTTCAATTCGGCGATGTCTACGGCGGCGCGCAGCTCGCCACCGCGATAAAGGGGGGCGGTCAGCTGGGCCAGCAGGGACCACACCGGGTCGCTGAGAAGTGCCGCACTGGGGGAGTCGGCCACATCCTGCAGGGCCGCTTGCAGGTTGATGCTGGGCAGCAGCGCCTTGTAGGCCACCCTGGTGCGCAACTGCGCGGATTCCATGGCCAGATAGGCGGCCTGTAAATCCGGGCGCCGCTGCAGGGTCTGTTCCGGCAGGGCGGCCAGAGGTCTGATGACGGATGGGTAGTGGTCGGGTACGTTCAAGGGTTCACTGCGGTTGCGCCCCAGGGTAGTTTGCAGGGAGCGTCGTAGGGCAGCCTGACTCTCCTGGTAGGCAGCTAAGGTGGCTTGAGTGCTGGCGGCGGAACTGCGGGCGCTATCCAGGTCCTCCAGGGTACCGAGGCCATTGCGGTAGCGCTGCAAAATAAACTGTTCATTTTTCTCCATGGTGTCCAGGCGCCGCTGTTCGATGTCGATTGTGCGCTGCACGGCGACTAGCCCCAGCCAGTCCTTCATCACTTGGGTGGCCAGGGTATCCCGGGCTGCTTGGTAGAGGGCCTGCTGTTGCGCTACATCCACAAGGGCGGCGTTATCGCTGTCCGCCAGCTTGCGCCACAGGTCGAGCTCCCAGCTAATGGTGGTGGAACCACTGTATTGGCGTTCAGCGCCTTCCTCGCGGTTGGTGTTGAAGCCCCCGTCCACGTCCGGCAGGCGCGCTGCCCGGGTTTGGCGCTGTTCCGCCTGGCGGATTTGCAGGGTCAGCAGAATTTGTTGTAGCCCGGGGTTGGAGGAAAGCGCCTCATCGATCAGTGCGGACAGTTCACTGTCGCCGATCAGGGCATCCAGAGACGGATTTTGTAATATTCCATTGTTCTCGGCCTGCCAGGCAGCCACCTGACGGGTTTCCTGTTCGGTCCGGGGCAGGTAGTCCAGGTCTGTCTGAGTGACGCAACCCCCGAGGAGCAATAACAGCAGGTAGCACGGTACCCGGACAAGTCGGGTACTTCGTGACGGATTGCGGTGGTCCTGGTCTGCGATCATCGCTGTACTCTCAATAGAGCCGCACCGATCGACGCGGCAGTTAGCAAGAGTGTATGGAAGATAGGGTTAACGGGGGGTTAACGTGCCTCGGGGGTTATAAATGGCCGCTGCGTATTACTGATAATTGCCAGTAATGAATGCCTTTGCCGACTTCTTCGGCGAGTCCGGCGATCAGATTATCCACCTGTGGCTCAGGCAACAGGATTTCAAACTGCACCCGCTTCCGGCGTCCGCTCACCTGTTCGGCAATGGAGAGACGGCCCTGCTCACCGTGGCCGTGTACCGGGTAGGAGGTAAAGCCGCCTACTTCTTCCCGTGAAAGCAGGTAGTCCACCAGCTCCTCTTCCAGTTCGGGGGTGATGTTCAGTACCAGCAGGGTGTTCATACGGTTTCTCCTGACAAGTTGTTGTGGCCAGTGCTGTGAAAACGCCGATAGATGACCGGCAGCAGGAACAGGGTCAGCAGAGTGGAGCTGATCAGCCCTCCAATCACCACGATGGCCAGGGGCTTTTGTAATTCAGAACCGGGCCCGCTGGCTGCCAATAGAGGTAACAGGCCAAAAGCGCAGGTGCTGGCGGTCATCATCACCGGGCGCAAGCGCCGCAGTGCGCCCTGTTTCACCACATCGGCCATGGGCAGGCCCTTCGCTTGCAGGTAATTGAAGTGGGACATCATCACCACGCCATTCATCACCGCGATACCGAGCAGGGCGATAAAACCCACCGAGGCGGGAACCGACAGGAACTGGCCAGTGAGCCACAGGGCCAACAGGCCGCCGGTGAGCGCGAAGGGAATGTTGGAGAGAATGATGGCGGTCTGTTTCAGGGAACCGAAGGTGATGAATAGCAGCAGGGCGATCAGGCCCAGTGCGACTGGCACCACCAGTGCCAGTCGGGCGGCCGCCCGCTGCTGATTCTCGAACTGGCCACCCCAGGCCAGGGAATAGCTCTGGGGCAGATCGATATCTGCGGCGATGGCGGCCTTGGCCTCATCGACGAAGCCCACCAGATCGCGGCCCTCCACATTGGTGCGTACCACTGCAAAGCGCTGGCCGGACTCGCGGGAAATCCCAACCGGTCCTTCGATGCGGCGGATATCTGCCAGCTCTGCGAGAGGAATGGTGCTGCCATTGGCCAGGTTAATACGGCTCTGTTGCAGTTGCATCACGCCGTCCCCCTGGGGTTTGTGATAGCGCAGCATCAATGGCACCCGGGCGGTGTGTTCGATAATGTTGCCCAGGGGCAGCCCCTCGATCTCCGCCCGCAGGCGGTTCTGCAGGGCTTCCACGTCGATGCCCAGCATACCGGCCCGTTGGCGATTTACGGTCACCTGCAGGTACTGGGCACCCTCGTTAATGGTGGCGGTGGTATCCACGGCGCCGTCGATGGTCTCCACCCGCGTGGAAATAGCCTGGGTCAGTTGGTTTAATGTGGCCAGATCCGGGCCGAACACCTTGATGGCGATGTCACCCCGCGAGCCGGTGAGCATCTCCGAGACGCGCATGTCGATGGGCTGGGTGAAGCCGTAGTTGATGCCGGGGAAGCGCTCCAGTACCGCGCGCAGTTTCTGCTCGATTTCCGCCTTGCTGTCGGCCTGCCATTCCACCATCGGTTTCAGTTGCAGGAACACGTCGGTTTCGTTGAGGCCCATGGGGTCCATGCCAATTTCATCGGAGCCGCTGCGGGAGACGATGCGCTGAATTTCCGGCACATTCGTCAGCAGTTCCTTTTCCACCTGTTTGACGATGCGGGTACTGTTTTCCAGGTTGATGGAGGGAATCGATTCCAACTGCACGATGATGTCGCCCTCGTCCATGGTGGGCATGAAGGTTTTGCCCACCAGCGGGAACACCAAAACCGATACCACCAGCAGTGCGGCGGAACCCCCCACCAGCCAGCGGGGTTTGGCAAGCGCCTTGTCCAGCAGTGGTTCATAGGCTCGCAGCAACTGGCGGCTGAGCCAGGGCTCGCGTTCGCTGCCCTTGCGGATCATGAAGGAAGCCAGCACTGGGATGGCGGTGAGAGACAGCGCCAGGGATCCCAGCAGAGCGAACACGATGGTCAGGGTCACCGGGCCGAACAGTTTGCCCTCCAGCCCCTGCAGGGTCAGCAGTGGCAGAAACACGATGACGATGATGGCGACACCGGAGGTGACCGGCACCGCCACATCCTTTACTGCCCGGAAAATGATGTGCAGGCGGGGTAGGGGCGTGCCGCCGTTTTTCTGTCGCGCCTGTTGTTGGCCCTCTTGTCGGGACAGTGCCGAGACAATGTTCTCGACAATAACGATGGCAGAGTCCACCAACATGCCGATGGCAATCACCAGGCCGCCGAGGCTCATCAGGTTGGCGGACATGCCCATGCGGTCCATCATGAAAAAGGTGAACAGCGCTGACAGGGGTAGGATCAATGAGACAGTTATCGCGGCGCGCCAGTTGCCGAGGAAGAGCACCAATAGAACCACTACCAGCACCACCGCTTCCAGCAGTGCTAGGCTCACTGTACCCACCGCCCGCTCGATCAGCACGCTGCGGTCGTAGAATACATTGATGGCAGTCCCCTCCGGCAGGCTGGTTTGCAGTTCTGCCAGTTTGTCCTGCACGCCGGCCACTACGTTTCTGGCGTTGGCCCCGCTCAGGCCGATCACCAGCCCCTGTACCACTTCTTCCTCGCCATTGGCGGTGACCGAGCCGTAGCGCTCCAGGCTGCCGAGGGAAATGTTGGCAATCTGGCTGAGGGGAATGGACTGGCCGAGGGCGTTGTCGAGGCGAATGGCCGCCAGATCCTCCAGGGAGGTGAGGGCACCGGCCACTCGCACCAGGATGGCTTCCTCGCCCTGATCCAGTCGGCCAGCCCCATCGTTGCGGTTGTTGGCCTGCAGGGCGGCGACGATATCGGCGTTGGTTACCTGCATCTGAGCCATTGCCTCCCGGCGCGGTGCCACCTCATAGGTTTTGACAAAACCACCCAGCGCGTTCACGTCGGCCACGCCGGGCACCGTGCGCAGAGCGGGGCGGATGGTCCAGTCCAGCAGGTAGCGCCGCTGTTGCAGGGAGAGATTGTCGTTGTCCACGGTGAACATGAACATGTCACTGAGCGGTGTGCTCATGGGGGCCAGTCCCCCGCTGATATTGCCGGGCAGATCGCTCCAGATATTGTTCAACCGCTCGGTGACCTGCTGGCGGGCCCAGTAGATGTCGGTTCCCTCGGCGAAGTCTAGGGTGATGGCGCTGAGGGCGTATTTGGAAATGGAGCGCAGCACTGTCTGGTCGGGGATGCCGAGCAGTTCCACTTCGATAGGCTGGGTGATCAGTGATTCCACTTCTTCCGGTGTCATGCCCGGCGATTTGATAATCAGTTTTACTTGGGTGGGTGAGATATCCGGAAAAGCATCGATGGGCAGGTTCAGCATGGCACGGCTGCCGAAACCGATCAGCAGCAGTGTCAGTAAGCCGATCAACAATCGCTGGCAGAGGGAAAACTGAATCAGGCGACTCAACATTATTCGCCGCCTCCGAGTCCCAACTGGATACCTTTCAGCAGGGCTGTGCCCTCCACCACCAGCTCTTCGCCGGGGAAAATGCCTCCAGTGGCCAGGTAGTGATTGCCCATGGGTAACAGAGCGACGACTCGAGCTTCAACGCCATTTTCACTGCGCACATAAACAGTGGTGGCGTTGCCGGAATGGGTTACCGCTGCGGCGGGCACCAGCACACCCCGGGCCAGGGGCGGCAGGGTCAGCATCAGGGTTTGGCCCGGCAGAGAGGTCTGTGGTTGTTCCAGGGCCGCCATGATATCCACCATTTGGGTGGTGGGGTTTACGGCGGCATTCTTGTATTTGAGGATCGCCGTTCTGTCTGTGTCAGTCAGTTGCAGACGGTCACCCTCTTCCAGGCTTGCTGCCAGCACTGCGGGTACAGCGGCTTCGAGCCATAGCTCGGAGTCCGCCTGCAGGGTGGCGACCGGGGTGTTGGCGGGCACAGCCTGTCCGGCATTGAACAGGCGTTCACTGAGTTTTCCTGCAGCCGGAGACTTGATCGGGTATTCACCGGGTTGCCGTTTGCCGCTGGGCAGCTGGGCCAGGTCTGTGTCAGTAAACCCGGCCCTGGTGAGTTGTTGCCGGTGGGATGCCAGGGTGAATTCCACCTGCTGTAGACGGCGTCGGGTTTGTTGTAGCCGCTGTCTGGCGATGATGCCTTCCTTGAACAGTTCGTTATCACGGTCGAATTCATAGCGGGCCTGTTCCAGGTCGTGGTGGGCTTTCAGCCAGGATTCCTCAACGGCCATCAGGCCCGGACTACTCAGGGTGACGATGGGTTGTCCGGCGCTGACAGCATCCCCCGGAACCCGGTGCCAGCGAGTCAGGGTGCCGCTGTAGAGAGCAATGGCCTGGGCGCTGTGTTCGGGGGAGTTGATGACCGTCGCGGGTATGCTGTTGCCGTCGCGTAAGTCGGCGCTGCGGGTGGGTTGGAAAACCAGCTTCATGCGGACCGCTTCATCCCGGCTCAGGGGGATGGCTTCTGCTTCCTCTGCGTTCACTTTGCCGCCGCTCATCAGTGCCAGAGACAGGGCCAGTGGCAGGGCGAAAGAGAACCGATTAGTGGTCAGTTCCGACGGTTCCTTGGGGGATTTCATGGCAGTACTCCAACGGTTTGGTTGAATTCGGAGACCAGTCGCTGCTGATCCAGCTCGGTCAGTTGGTATCGCAGGCGACTCTCCCGGTACCGCCGCAGGGCTTGAATGGCGGGCAAAATGTCGGTTTCGCCCAGGGAGAAGGCTTTTTTTGCCATTTGCCAGTGCTGGCGATGCAATGCCTGCTGCTCCCTGCCCAGCTCAAGGGAACGGCGGGTGGATTCCAGCTGGTGCTCTACTTCGTGCAGTTGTTGTTGCAACTGTCGGTGGGTCTGCATGACACGGACTTCCGCTTCCGTGGCGGCGAGGCGCGCGGCACTGCTTTTTGCGGAAATATAGTTGCCGCCGCCAAAGGGTACGGTGATGGCGATGCCGAGACTGTCGATATCCTCCTCGCCACTGCTACCGCGTTCCCGGCGCATGCCCATGAATAGGGTGGGGTTGCCGGCGCTATCGTGTCGCGCCAGTTGCGCCTGCAGTTGTCGGCTTTTCGCCTGGTCCTGCAGGAAGCCCAGCAGAGGGTGCCCGGAGTCGATGACCTGTCGTTGGCTACGTTCTTCCGAGAAGGCCACTGACGGGCGCCGATGGAGACCGGTGACTATCTGGTAATTGCGTTGGGCATCCACCAGCGCCGCCTCACTGTCCAGCAACCGCTGCTCAGCCTCCAGCACCAGTCCCCGGCTTTGCATCAGCGCGGATCGGGCGATACTGCCAGTGTTGTGGAGAGTTTCGCTGATCCTGAACAGTTCGCGGGTGTCATCCAGTGCCCGGCGAGCCTGGGCGAAGGCGATGTCGGTACGGCGGAGGTCATGCAGTGTTGTCCGCACCTGTCCCGCGATTTTCAGCGCCAGGTAATTTCCCCAACTCTCGCTGGCCTGTCGGTACTGGTCTCCCAGGCTGGCATTGTCCCGGCGCTGTCCCCAGCGCCATAGATCCACTTCCACACCGGCCTCCATTTCCCGCATGCCCTGGTTGTCCGCCTGCTGGTCATCCCAGTAACTGGCGGTTGTCCTGGGACGATTGGCTAGCCAATCGCCGGCAAAATGCTGTTGGGCAGCTGCCTGATCTCGGTAGGCGTCACCCAGGGGCCGTTCCGGAGCCCGCTCCATGGCGGCCCGAAACACCTCGGTGTAGTTGAGGGAGTCGCTGCTTTGCAGGATCGCGTGATCCGGCGATTCTGCCATCAGTCCGAGGGGTAAGAGCAACACCGTCAGGCCGAGGCTCAGAGCCAGGTTGTTGCGGAAGGGATGTTGTTTGGTGCGTTTCACGGCCTTGTTATTCCTGTCAGTGAATCTGCCGGGAATGTTAGGGGGACGCTTGTCAAAATTATGTCTATATGAGATCCGCTTTTGACAACTTTTTGGCAAAGGGTGGTGGATACTGGCGAGGATAGCCAAACCCGCTATGATGGCGGGAATCGGCCTGGGCGGGAGGAACGATGAACATACTGGTGGTAGAAGACAACAGGGATATTGCAGAGAACATTGCCGATTACCTCGAACCCCGGGGGCACAGTCTGGACTTCGCCGCCGACGGCAGGCTCGGGCTGCAACTGGCCCTCGACCACGACTTCGATGTGATCGTGCTGGACCTGATGCTGCCGCGCATGGACGGAATGACCGTCTGCCAGAAATTGCGTGAGGCGCACCGGGCAACCCCGGTGCTGATGCTGACCGCCCGGGACCAACTCGATGACAAACTGGCGGGGTTTCAATCCGGTGCCGACGATTATCTGGTGAAACCCTTTTCCGTCAAGGAGTTGGAAGCACGGCTCCATGCGCTGATCAAGCGTGTTCACCACTTCGGTGATGGAGCGGTTCTGCAGGTGGCCGATCTGTCCTTTAATCAGCAGACTCTGCAGGCGAGTCGTGCCGGTATGCCGCTGGAGCTCAACCCCACCCAGCGCAAACTGCTGGAACTGCTGATGAAAAGCAGCCCGGCGGTAGTCAAACGGGACCGGTTGGAGGAATTGATCTGGGGCGATCTGCCCCCAGACAACGACGTGTTGCGTACCCATATCTACAGTCTGCGCAACATCATCGACAGGCCGTTCGAAAAAAAGCTGCTGCACACGGTTCACGGGGTCGGCTACCGCCTGTCGGACACCTGACCGCTTCGCTTTTGCTTTCACTCTTGTCGAGCAGGATATCGTCACATGTACAGGAACAGTCTCAAGCGCCGTATTATTTTTACCACCGTCATTATCGTCACGGTGGTCAGTACCCTGTTTGCCGGATGCCTGCTGTTGATCAAGCAACGACTTGAGGAAACCACCTTTGGGCGGCTGGTACACGAGCATCTGGAAATTCTGATCAACGAACCGGCGTCGGCAGAAATATTGTCCCATGCACTGTTCAATGAATGGCGTTTCTACCGGGGTGAGGGTGTGGCCAGGTTGCCGGAGTCCATACGGCAGCTGCCCCCGGGTTCTTATCACAGCATTAATATTGATGACCGCTTCTACCATCTGCAAATTGAGCAGATTCCCGAGGGGAAGGTCTACCTGACTTATGATGTCACCGAATGGGAGCAGCAAGAGCATGCGTTGCTGGCAACCCTGTTTTACGGCCTGGTGGTGGTATTGATCGTGGCCGTGCTGATGGCCAACCGTTCCTCACGGATTATTCTGTCGCCGGTGAAGGCCCTGACTGCCCGCCTGACCAATATCGAACCGGGGGACCGAGGGGTGCGCATTGCCGGGGAGTTTCGGGGCAGCGAAATCGGCCAGATCGCCTCGGCATTTGACAACTATTCCGCACGCCTGGATCAGTTTGTGGAGCGGGAGCGATCCTTTACCGCTTCGGCCAGCCACGAACTGCGCACGCCTCTGTCGGTGATGCTGGGGGCGGTGGACGTGCTCGACGCCAATGTGGATTCGCCGGTGGCGGAGCGCGCTCTGGGGCGTATCAGGCGCGCCTGCGGTGAGATGCAGGCCTTTATCGAAGCCACCCTGTTCCTGTCCCGGGAGGGGGGCAGCGGCATCAATCGGGGCGAGCCGGTCAACCTTCCGAGCCTGCTGCAGGAGGTTGTCGAGGACTACCGAGACAGAATTGCCGCAGCGACTATTGAGGTGCAGATTGAGGCACTTTCGCCGATGTTACTGGATGTGCCGGCAGGCATCGTCAAAATTACCCTCAACAATATCCTGCTCAATGCCATTGAGCACAGTGAAGGGGGGCGCATTCGGGTGGCGCTGGAGGACAACCGCCTGACCATCGCTGATACTGGAGTGGGAATACCAGAGGATCAGCTGCCCCATGTGTTCGATCGCAGCTACACCACCAAGCCTTCGGGCACCGGTATGGGGCTGAATCTGGTGAAGCGCATCTGTGATCGCTTTAACTGGCAGATTGAGATCGACAGCGAGCCGGGAAGGGGGACTACTGTCGCCGTGAGTTTCCCTGTTAGCGATGCTGCCGACAGTAGCGCGGCCTAATCAACGGCTCAACGTAGCAACAACAGCGGAATTTTTGAATTGATCAGCATCCGCTGGGTCACACTGCCAAACAACAGTTGTAGCAAAAGTCGAGAGCTTCCTGAAGGGTTTGACGACCATATCTTCTTCTAATCGCTACATTCTAAATAGGACTGCAGCCGATCGGTTCAACTTGATCGAGAGTGTATGGAAGATGAGAGTAATGCTCATCAAGGTGCTTGATCCTTGCGTGGACAGATGATGTATCACCAGCTTTTATAAAAGCTGCACTCCCAGGCAGAATGAAGTATTTACGCAATAGTCATGCACAGGCATTTTCTTGTGCAATCGTGGTATGTTTGGGAAATGATTTCTCGTAAACGAAAGTCAAGGCGAAGGTTTTAACCAAATGTAGGGAAGCTATACGTTTGCAACACCCTATGGTACGATTTTTGCGTTATGCCGCATAAACTGTCTGGGCGGATACAAACTTCTATTTTCATCATGTGCGATCAAGAGAAGGAAATTCTTGCATGGGTGTATTTTATCTGGCCGCAAGAGCACGCGCAAAGCACAAGCTCGGACTATTCGGTCTATTGTGTTTGTTGTCATTACCCTTTTCCTGGTGTCTGGCGGACCAGGCCGAACATCAATCATCATGGCGAACAGCGGTAGTTCAGGTCCTCGCCTACAAAGGAGATGAGCTCTATAACCAGGGTTCTGGCGTGGTGGTTGCTGATGACGGCGTGATTATCACCAGCGCACATCTTCTTGAGTATGCTGACAAATATGTTGTCCTTGATAGTCAAGGGCAGGAACTGCAGGCCGTGATGGTCAAGGCGGACGCCGCCAGTGATATGGCAGTCCTGCGAGCGGCTTCTCTGACGTCTTCTCCTCTGATTTTTTCCCAAGATGCAGCCTCGGACAAAGGCACGCTGGAGGTGGCTGGGTATTGGCACAAAACCGAAGAAACGCCACGTAGTACCTTTTTTGGATTTTCGAACAAGCCCAAGTTTGTTGCAGTGATTGTCCCAGAGCTGAAATGGACCAAAGCGCTGTTCGATACATTCCAAGAGGAAACTGGTTATGTGAAGTTGGTGACAGCTATGGGTCGCGGTGGCTATGGTGCCCCCCTGGTGAATCGCTGTGGTCAACTGTCTGGGGTGATCAGGAGCAAGCCAGGGGCAACTCTCAAAGAGCTTTGGCGAGCTCACACCCCTGTGGGCGCTACTGCTGTGCCACTCTCCCGTCTTGAAAGTTTTTTGGCCTCGCTATCTATTTCTCCACTTAAAGCGGATTCCCCTTGCCTAAGTGTCGTGGAGCAGCAGAAACTTGCTGAAGCCGCCAAACAGCAGGAAGTCGAAGCGGCTAAAAAACAGGCGAAGGAAGCGGAAGACGCAGCAAAAAAAGCCAAGGCTGATGCGGATAAAGCCAAGGAGGATACGCAACAAGAACGCCAAGCCCGCGAAGATGCGGAAAAAGAGCGAGAGGAGATCACGACCATTGTTGCTGATATCAACAGTAATGCAGAATTGATCGACTCGGAAAATGCCCATATCAAGAAGCAGAATCAAACATTGTTCTGGGGCGCTGTGGCTGCGATTGTGATCGGGGTGTTAATCGCGGTATTACTGTTAATCAAGCGCCGCAAGGACTTGTCTGTTGCTAGTAAAGCCCTGTTGGCGGCATCCGCCAGTTTTGGTGACTGCCGTTTTGAAGGCCGTGACTCTTCTAATGCGCCCATTGCTTTTCTGGTGCTGGGTAATGACCTGATGCAGCGTCAGAATGGCCTGGTCGTGGGGCGGAATCCTGAGCTAGCGCAAGTAGTGATTGCCGATGACACGGTGAGTCGACAGCACGCCCAGCTGTATGTTAAAGAAAATTATTTGCATATCAAAGACATGGGCTCAACAGGTGGTACCCGGGTCAATGGTGTGGCTGTGTCGGAGGAAGGCGCGGCACTGATTACCGGAGATAAAGTCGACTTTGGTCAGGTGCAGTGCACATTGACAGTTTTGGAGCGCACGAAGTCGTGATGCTAATCAACGAGCGCAATAAAGTAGTTACCGTGTTCAGTGTGGCCTGTCTTATTGGTGCTGTTCTGTTCTTGGCCGGAGGGCGTTTGGCGTTTGCCGGCAAGACCTACGAAAATCATGTGGTCAAGGTTAATGTTCTCACCGTGGACCGCAAAGGTAATGTCGGTATGGGGCATGGTACGGGTTTTGCCATCAACGATGAGGGGCATATAGTTACCAACTGGCATGTGGTAAACAACGCAGCTGCTATTTTTGTCTTACGGGATGGTCAGCGTATTGATGCCATGCAGGGATTTGATGTGGCGAATAAATTTGTCGGAACCAATGTGGAAGACAATCCCTGGACATCGAAAGACCTCGACTTGGCTATCCTCAAAGTTAAGCCAGAATACTGGAACCAATTAAATTTGGAGCCAGTGACTCTAGCCAATCAACGACCGCTACAGGGTAGTATAGTGGCAACCCAGGGCTATCCGGGTATTGCCGATCAGACGGCGGTAAAATCTCAGGATATTACCGCCTATTCAACCTATGCCGCGCACAATCTTGCCCGGATTATTGAGGGTGGTCGGTGGTCTGGTACCGAACAAAACATTGTGCAGTTGTTGCACACTATTCCGACTTCTGGGGGAAACAGTGGTGGCCCCGTTTTTGACGAATGCGGGAGGGTGGTCGGTGTACACAGCGCATCTCCTACGGAGACTGCACGCCTGTTTGACTCGAAGGGTCGTCAATTGGACGCGATGGGTGTGGTTTCCAACGCTGCCTATGGGCTGGCCTCAGATATTTCAGAGTTGATCCGGGTTTTGGACAGTAAGGGCATAAAATATTTTCTTGATGAAAGTGTCTGTTACTCCAAACAGGACCTGTACGAGGAAGAAAATAGAAAACTTTCCAAAATACTACAATTTTCCCTCTACTTTGGTGGTGCGGCACTGGTCATCATTGGCATTATTCTGGTTCATCTGTTGCGAAGCCCGGCTGCGCGGCAACAGATTAGTCATGCGGTGGAAAGTTATTCTCGCTCACTTCGTGCCTCTCGTCCCCAGTCGAAGTCTCCTTCTGCCGGTGCAGTGCACTCTTCCCAACCGGCGGCGACTGTGCTGGATGCTCCCAAGATAAACCTGATTCTGGATGGGTATGGAGCAAACCGGCAACGTTACCGGTTGGTGATAAGCGGAGATCAGTTATATCGAGGTGATGTGGTGGTGGGCCGCAGCCCTGATGATTCTGCCTATGCCGTTAACGAAGACAGTATTTCCCGTCGACACTGTGCTTTCTATGCACAAGGTAATAATCTCTATGTCAGGGACATCAATTCCACTAATGGTACATTCGTAAATGGCAGGCAGCTTTCATCAGGTGAAAGTGTACCGTTAGAAAATGGCGCGGAAGTCAGGTTGGGTGGTGTGAAATTTAAGGTGATTTCTGGTTAATTTTGATGATGAGTGGAGATGGAGAAAAGGCATGAAACTGAAAAGGAAAGCCTTGGTCAGTGGCGTTGTGGCGGTATCCTTGACCTTGGGAGGATGTGCTTCTATGACGGAAGAACAAAAGGCTTCCTGGGGCAAGGTAGCCGGTGCAGTGGGTGGCGGTGTGATTGCGGAAAAGCTCTCAGAGGATATGGATAACGATGCCCTTCGTGCGGCGGCCATCCTCGCTGGTGCGGCAGCGGGTGCTTATATTGGTGACCAGTTTGCCAAAGTGTTGAGCCGGCGTGACCAGGAAAAGTTGTTTGCTGCTCAGCAACAGTCGGCTGGAACCGGCCAGAGAGTCACTTTTTCCGGTGATGATGGAGTCACCGGTCAGGTCAGTGTGCTTGACGACCAGCCTGTGAGCAGGGAAGAAAAAACGGTTAAGCTTAAAGTGTTGAAGCAGAAAGTAGAGCAGACTCCACCGCTGAGCCTGATCGGTGCACCCTTCAGTCCGAAGAGTGTTACTAATGTGCGCAGTGGCCCCGGGACGGACTATAAAATAGTTTCCCAGTTGGCCGGGAACCAATCGGTTCAAGTGATTGGTGAGGCCCTGCCGGATAAAAAGTGGTACCTCATTTCCCAGCTCCCTGATGGCACTGCTGGAGGTTATGTGTACCGTCCATTGATGTCCCCATCGAGCCAGCCGGTAAGTTATGCCCAGGCTTCCACGGAATCTGTATCCGAGGTAAAAGTACAGGCCAGCAGTGTTTGTAAAACCGTCAGACAGGAAGTGACCACAACAGATGGAACTATTACTGAAGATTTGCGGGTCTGTCAGCAGGGTGATGGTACCTGGAAGCTGGTTTAGGCTATTAACTGAAGAATGTGTATGAGCTTGACAGGGACCTTTCTTCGTAACCTCGTTGTCCGCTGGCAAGTCACTGCATTTTTTGTAACGCTTCTGCTTTTACTGACAGTTAGCCCGGTACAGGCCTCGGAGCGACTACTGATGTCTCACGCAGGAATGGAGGCTTTCATGCTTACACTTGATTGTCGCTCCAAAAATGAGGCGACCCTGGAAATTCGTTCATCGACTCCGGACGTTTTTGATGGTGAGCGGG
>DDNV01000088.1:46908-47934 GCA_002341315.1 Cellvibrionales bacterium UBA2511 | reverse complement strand
GAGCTGCAGCGCTTAATCGGGCAAGTCAGGGCTGTGGTTAGCATAGAGTGCCCTTCCATTCAGCGTATAACAGCCAAAGGAACAGTACGTCGACAACTATACTTTGCCGGTGCTACCGAGAAGGCTTGGGGCTGGCGAATTATCGGCCTTTTTGCACCATTAAACGAAGGTTAGGGTCTTTCGGGAAACGTGATGGACAATAGCAATTTCACTACTGACCAGTCATCCTCCCAAGTCCTGCCGACGGGATACGAACTTGATGAATATGTGATCGAGCAGGAAATTGGTGCTGGTGGTTTTGGTATTACCTACAAGGCCTATGACAAGCAGCTTGATCGTTATGTGGCCATCAAAGAATATTTTCCTTTTAACCTTGCTTCCCGTGATGAGGGAATGCATGTCTCTCCGAAAACTCGGGTCGCTCAGGATGTGGATGAATATCAGTGGGGGTTGAGCCGTTTTATTCAGGAAGCGCGGACGCTGGCGCTTTTCGAACACCCCAGCATCATCCGTGTGATCCGTTATATCGAACGCAACAGTACTGCCTACATCATCATGGATTTTGCCGTGGGGCGCGATGTTTCCGAAGTTTTAAGAAGGGACGGCCTGTTGTCGGTGGAGCAATTGAAAGACATTTTACTACCGATTGCTGAAGGTTTGGCGGCGGTACATTCTGCTGATATGTTGCACCGGGATATCAAGCCGGGCAATATTCGTTTGCGGGATAACGGTACGGCAGTGTTGATTGATTTCGGCGCTGCCCGGCAGGCTATCGGGGTTCGCTCCCAGTCCATCTCAACCATTCTGACTCCGGGTTATGCGCCGATTGAACAGTATTCAACTCGGGGCAATCAGGGCCCCTGGACAGATATTTATGCACTGGCTGCCGTAGGCTACGTTTGCCTTACCGGAGAAAACCTATCCCATTATGAGGCAACTGAACGAATCCGAAATGACCAGCTCCCCAAGTTGGCAGACCGTATAAAAAGCATTGATACGGCTTTTCTGCATGCGCTGGATTGGGCG
>DDNV01000088.1:37457-46816 GCA_002341315.1 Cellvibrionales bacterium UBA2511 | reverse complement strand
TACCAGCTCCCCAAGTTGGTAGACCGTATAAAGAGCATTGATACGGCTTTTTTGCATGCGCTGGATTGGGCCCTGAGTCCTGAAGAAAGCGATCGGCCACAGACAGTCGGTGAATGGCTCGAGGTCATAAGAGGTGGGGCCGTCCCCACTCTGGACTCATCGTCAGTAGATGATCAGGCAACAGTCAGATTATCTTCTCCCGCGGTGGATGGGTCGGTTAGCAAGCGTGGGAAAAATTCCAAAAACACGAATAGTCGAGGAGAAAAAAAATCCTTCCATTGGGGTATGGTGGCTGTGACGTTTGGAGTTGTGGTTGGTTTTGTCATGTTTTTCATGGCATCGGGACTTGATAAGTCGGATTCCGATCATCGGATTGTGAAGAATGCACCAGATAGCACGGTAAGTCATGATGAGGGAGTAGCTGAAAACCGCACTGAACCATCTGAGCCGGATCCGTCAGCGGTGAGAGCACGGGTGGTGGACAGTAAGCCCAGAGCACCTGCCGCTGCTTCTAAAGATTCTGTTCAGGATGATCGTGATTTTGAAACTGCCAAGCAGATCAATACAACAGAGGCATTTGAGATTTATTTGCGGTTACATCCCGATGGCCGTCATCGGAAAAAAATTAGCGCTACCCGACAATAAACTTTTTCAGGAGAATCAGCATGTCAAATGATGATGGAAATGACCGAGGTTTTTTCAATAATCCGACTAGACGGGTAGGAGGGGCAACGGATGTTACTGTGAAAAAGAGCGGGGCCGATTCATCACCCTCTTCTCCAGCTGCGGAAGCCACTATTTCCGCTGGGTTGGTGGGTGATGTGAACCCGGTAACGCGCCGGGTTCGGCCGGGTGCCAGTGGTGAAGAAGTCTCGTCCACTCCTGTTTCCAGCGGTACTGCCTATCACCCTGAATTTGTGGTGGGGTGGTTGGTGGTGGTCGATGGTCCGGGGCGGGGTATGAGCCGCCCTCTTGGTTATGGGATGAATCCGGTTGGTAGAGAGGAAAGTAATGGCGTAGAACTGAACTTTGGCGATGAAGAGGTTTCTCGCAAGGCTCATTGTCTGATCGCCTATGACCACAAGAACAAAAAGTTCTATATCCAGCATGGAGGTGGTCAGAATCTCACCTATGTTGGTAACGAACCGGTGCTGTCCTCCTGTGAGTTAAACAAAGATGCCATGATTTCTCTGGGGAATACCACATTAAAGTTTATAAAACTCTGTGGTGATGGCTTTGATTGGGAGTAACCCTCCACTGATGATGGGCTATCGCTCATGAAGCTTGATATCCACGGAGAGGCTATCCAGGGCGCTCGTCACTACCAGGAAGACTGCTTTGAAATCTGCGTAGAGGAGGTGTCTGATCCTGAGGGATGTCTGGTAGTGTTGTGCGATGGTATGGGGGGGCACAAGGGCGGAGCTGTAGCCAGCTCAGTTGCCGCCACCGCATTTATCAATCATTTTTTGACTCTGTCAGGACTCCCTCCCACCGAGGCGTTACAGTTATCACTAGATGCAGCACACCAGGCCATACGAAATGAAATCGCTGAGCAGGGTGCACCGCCCGAGATGGGAACCACTCTGGTTGCAGTCTATGTCGTTGGTAACGATGTTCATTGGGTGAGTGCCGGGGATTCCCACCTTTACTATTATGGCAAAGGCAGGCTCGAGAAACTCAACCAGGATCATTCCATGGCTGCAGTACTTGATGAGTTGGCCGAGATTGGTCGTATCAGTCCTGAGGAAGCAAGAATGGATCCTCAGCGTAATGCCTTGAGAAGTTGCCTGTCTGCTGATGATATTTCGTTGATGGATTTGCAAAGCCGGGAGGGGCTGTTGAGGCCAAGTGATAAACTATTCTTGGCCTCCGATGGGCTGGATACCCTTGAGGGCCATGAGATCGAAAAGTTGGTGACCAAATACAAGCGTAAAACCTCGTCTCTGCTGGTATCCAAGCTCCTGAAAACAGTGGAGCAGGTCAACAAGCCAAACCAGGATAACACGACAATTGTTATCATCTCCGCCAAAGGTAATTCCTGGTTTTGACATTGTCGCTCAGGAATTGGTTTTGATCGTTTAAGGCCGAGTACGTCCTTCGGGGAGAACTCGCAGTCATATTCAACAACACACAGCTTTTGGAGACATTGTGGCTGGTTTTTTTGCGAGTGTGCCTGCTGTTGAGTAGCATTAGTCAGTAGGGGACTAATATCGGGCTTTTCTTCTATTCCCTTGTAGGTGGTTTACATTGCTATCTTCCAATAGCGCTCGACTATATACCTGAATTATTCCTATTAGCCGTATCAACGCAGCAACAACAGCGGAATTTTGGAATTGATCAGCATCCGCTGGGTCACACTGCCAAACAGCAGTTCACGTATACGGCTCTGGCCGAAGGCACCCATGACAATCAATTCGATGTTGTTTTTCCGGCAATATTGTTCGAGTTGTGGCTGAACATTGCCATGCAAACTGGTGGAAACCACGTCCAGTCCGGCATTTTTCAAGGTGGCTGCAGCTTCTTCCAGTTGTGCCGAGGGAATATCCGCTGAGTCGCTGACATGTACGATGTGGCAGGTCAGTCCCCGGTAAAGGGGGCTGAGGCTCACCATATCCAGTGCCTTGCGGGAGGCCTCGTTGCCGTCATAGGCAATCATGATACGCTGTGGTGGCTGCTCGAACGGCCGGTTAACCACCAGTACGGGACGGTGCATGGCACGAATCAGACTTTCTAGGTGCGCACCCAATTGTTTTTCCTGATGTTCGTGCTCCTCGCCGCGAACGCCCACCACCAGTACCCGGATTTCTTCTTCCATTTCCACCAGAGTTTCTTCCAGGCTGCCGTGGCGCTGCAGGGTCTCCGGCGTGCTGCTGCCCATCGATATTGCGCGTTGGTGGGCACTTTGCAACATCAGCTTGCCCTGCTCCAGCAAGATCTTGCTGCGGCGTTCTTCCATGCTGGTGAGTTCTTCCAGCAATTCTTCCCGGCTGCCGAGGCCGATACTGCCGCTGAGATCCATCAGCGGCGGGGTCTCGCGGTGTTCAATATTGTGCAGCAGCTTTAGCGGTGCACTGAGCTTTTGGGCCACCCAACTGGCGTAATCCGTGACCGATTCCCGGTAGGTGGAGCCATCAATACAGGCCAGAATGGTCCGTCTGTGATTATTGTTATTCATTAATGTCCCCCGAGTACCTTGTCGATTTCTTCCGGCTTGTCAAACACACCAAAGCGGTCGACGATGGTGGATGTAGCGTCATTGAGACCAATTAACTGCACATCGGCACCATCGCGACGGAATTTGATCACCACTTTGTCCAGAGCGGACACTGCCGAAATATCCCAGAAATGGGCGCGGCTCAGATCAATGATGACCTTGTCCAGCGCTTCCCTGAAATCGAAACAGGCATTGAATTTATCGGCCGAGTTGAAAAACACCTGACCCACCACCCGATAGGTGCGAGTGTTGGCCTGATCATCCAGTGTCGAAGTCACATACATAAAATGACTGACCTTGTTGGCGAAAAACAGTGATGCCAGCAAAACCCCGACCAGCACACCATAGGCGAGATTATGGGTGGCCACAACTACCACGACAGTAGCCATCATCACGATATTGGTGGAGATCGGATGCTTCTTCAGGTCGGTAATTGACTGCCAACTGAAAGTGCCGATAGACACCATAATCATCACGGCTACCAGTGCCGCCATGGGAATAAGGGACAGCCATGGGCCGAGAAACACCACCATGATAATCAGAAGCGCCCCTGCAGTGAGTGTGGACAGACGGCCGCGGCCACCGGATTTTATATTGATTACCGACTGGCCAATCATTGCGCAGCCCGCCATGCCCCCCAGCAGGCCCGCACCGATATTGGCGATGCCCTGGCCCTTACACTCGCGGTTTTTGTCACTCGGGGTATCAGTGAGATCGTCCACAATGGTGGCAGTCATCATCGATTCCAGCAGGCCCACCACCGCCAATGAAACAGAGTAGGGCAGGACAATCATCAGGGTGTCGAGATTGAGTGGTACCTCTGGCCAGAGAAAGACTGGCAGCGTATCGGGTAATTGACCCATATCGCCCACCGTGCGGATATCCAGACCAATCAGCAGGGCGACGCCCGTCAGCACCACTATGCAGATCAGGGGTGAGGGGATCGTCTTGCCGATCACCGGCAGCAGCGGGAACAGGTAGATAATACCCAGACCGGCAGCAGTCATCGCATAAACGTGCCAGGTGACGTTGGTCAGCTCTGGCAACTGCGCCATAAAAATCAAAATAGCCAGCGCATTCACAAACCCCGTCACTACCGAACGCGAGACAAAACTCATCAGGTTGCCGAGTTTCAGGTAACCGGCTGCAATTTGCAGCACCCCGGTCAACAGCGTCGCCGCCAAAAGATATTGCAGACCGTGTTCCTTCACCAGTGTCACCATCAGCAGCGCCATGGCTCCGGTGGCGGCTGAGATCATGCCGGGCCGACCGCCGACAATCGAAATGATCACAGCGATACAGAATGAGGCGTAGAGGCCAACCTTGGGATCAACCCCGGCAATAATGGAAAACGCGATGGCTTCGGGAATCAGAGCCAGGGCAACAACAATCCCGGCCAGTACATCAGCGCGGATGTTGCCCAGCCATTGTTGGTGGGTGGAATGAAATAACATAACAATAATTCCTGGTACTTTTTTGGGGTAGCTATTTTTCGGGGATAGCTTTTTCCCGAGAGAGGTAAAATGGCTCTACCTACTCTTCGGGATGAAAGTTTTCAAGAAACAGAGGGGCGATAGTGGTTCGCCAACCGCCTGAAAAGCGCAGTGCTCGTATTTCTCTGAGTGGAATGGGCTAATGTCGCCCCGGGTATAGCGTGTCTGGATGACTGATAAGCGTATTGTCAGGGTGGCGTGGGTATCTGATTAAAACGCATTGACTGGCCTGGTTCGAAGCGGGCGCGCATTATAGCTTTCTGTCAGGTATTGGCAATGTCGGTGTTGCCTGCTAGCAGTATCAGCTGGTTTTGCCTGGGGTATGGGGCATGGTGGAGTATTTCCTCGTGAAAGCGGATCATTCGCCATTCCAGAGAGGCAGTTGTCCACCGTAGCCCCGACAGGTTTGTCATCCCATCACATGAAAGCTCGCGGCGTTCAGCCACATGTGGGTGGCAATGCTGGCAAAGTAGCCGAGCAGAATCACTGGTGCCCATTTCAGGTGACCCATGAACGTGTAGTAGCCCCGAGCCTGGCCCATTAATGCCACTCCAGCTGCCGAACCAATCGACAGAACACTGCCCCCGACACCGGCGGTGAGTGTGATCAGCAGCCAGTGGCCGTGGCTCATTTCTGGCTCCATGGTCAGTACGGCAAACATCACTGGAATGTTATCGATAACGGCGGAGGCCAACCCGAGAAAGATGTTTGCGTAGGTTGCGCCCAGGTCTGTATATAGCGTCGTGGATAGCATATGCAGGTAGCCCATATAGCCCAGCCCACCGACACAGACCACGACGCCATAGAAAAACAGCAGTGTGTCCCACTCTGCACGGGCGACCCGGTTGAATACGTCAAACGGAACGATGCCGCCGAGGCGATTGAGTGCCTCCTCATCGCCTTTCTGCAGGGCTATTGCTCTCTTGCGTTCCAGGGACCTGGGCAGTGTACGGCGCAGAAAATAACCGAAAAATTGTAGATAGCCCAGGCCGGTCATCATGCCCAGTACCGGCGGCAAATGCAGCAAACTGTGACAGGCCACGGCAGAGGCTATGGTGAGGAGGAACAGGACGATAATACGGCGTGCGCCGCGCTTCATCTCCACTGCTTCATAGACGGTGTCGGGTTTGTGCTGTTGCACAAAAAAACTCATGATGATTGCGGGGATCAGGTAATTCACCAAGGATGGGATTAGCAGGGTAAAGAACTCATTGAATTTGACAATGCCCGCCTGCCAGACCATCAGGGTGGTAATGTCCCCAAAGGGGCTGAAGGCTCCGCCGGCGTTGGCGGCAATCACGATATTAATGCAGCACAAATTGATGAAGCGGCCGTGACCCTCGGCGACTTTCATGACCACCGCACACATCAGCAGGGCCGTTGTGAGGTTGTCGGCAATCGGAGAAATGACAAAAGCGAGGCCGCCGGTTATCCAGAACAGAGACCTGTAACTGAAGCCTTTACGTACCAACCAGGCCCGCAGCGCATCAAAGACGCGGCGCTCCTCCAGGGCATTGATATAGGTCATCGCCACCAGCAGGAACAGCATCAGTTCACTGAATTCCAGCAGGGTATGACGAAATGCACCCTCGGCCTGATTTGGCATGCCGTTGGCAACATAGCTGGTGCCGATCAGTACCCAGATAATGCCTGCGGCAACCAGCACGGGTTTCGACTTGCGCAAATGCAGTTTTTCTTCACCCATCACCAGAATGTAAGCCAGCGTAAAAACCACCAGCGCCACCAGACCGGTTGTTGTGCTGGTCAGGTCGATAGGGCCCGCTGCCGCAAAGGCGGCGGTGGGAAGAAAGAAAAGCAATAGGCTGATTAGCAGTGATCTGACGCAAGTGGTCCGTGTCATGTTCAGGAATACCTCGGCATGTGTGGCAGTAATGATTGGGGTCGTGAGAAGCTCTTCCAGGGTACGCCGCTGGCGCGTGCGATCCGGCGGGAAGGTGGGCGACTTTACCAGAAATAATCGAGTGATTCATCGTTCGAAGAGGCGTTTTTTTGCGCGCAGGTAGCCATCAGGCTTATTCGTTGTGGTTGTTTAACAAACTTTTGATGCAGATCAGGATCCTCTGGTAAGTAAAGTTGATGTCTTTTGTCGGTGTTTTGAATTGCTCGGGGAATACCGGGTGCAAAGTGTTGCTGTTATTGTCTGAAAACTGTAACGGTTGGTCAGTTTGAAAATCCTGTTATTCCGCTGCTCAATTTATCATCCCTTTCATTTGTAGCAGAAGGGCATTCAGATACAATGTGGGGTTTTTTATGGTTTAGAAAACGCTTTAATTAACCGGTCACAGGCAGGAATCAAGCAGTATGGGTGTTAGCAGTTTATCCAGTGAAATCAATAAGAGGCGCACGTTTGCTATTATCTCGCACCCCGATGCCGGCAAAACCACCATCACCGAGAAGCTACTTTTATTCGGCAACCTGATTCAGGTGGCGGGTACCGTGAAAGGTAAAAAAGGCGATCGCCAGGCGACTTCCGACTGGATGCAGATGGAGAAGGAGCGGGGGATTTCTGTCACCTCGTCGGTGATGCAGTTTCCCTATCGGGATGCCATGGTCAATCTGCTGGATACCCCCGGCCACGAAGACTTCTCCGAGGATACCTATCGCACCCTGACGGCGGTGGATTCGGCACTGATGGTGATTGACGGTGCCAAGGGTGTTGAAGCCCGCACCATCAAGTTGATGGAGGTCTGCCGATTGCGGGACACGCCGATCATCTCTTTCGTCAACAAAATGGACCGCGACATTCGCGACCCTGTCGATTTGCTGGATGAAATTGAAGCGGTCCTGAAAATTACCGGTGCACCGATCAACTGGCCCATTGGTATGGGGCCGGATTTCAAGGGTGTGTATAACCTCTATACCGACACGATTCACGTGTTCAGACCGGGGCAGGGACACACCATTCCGGAGGACATTCAGATTGTGGGAATCGACTCCGATGAGGCCACCGAACTGCTGGGTTATTACGTGGATGATATCCGCGAGCAAATCGAGTTGGTGCGCGGTGCGACCCACCAGTTCGATCTCGAGATGTTCCTGGCCGGACAAATGACGCCGGTGTTCTTTGGTACTGCCCTGTCTAACTTCGGTGTTCGGGAAATGCTGGACCATTTCGTGCAGTGGGCGCCACCGCCACAACCCCGGGGTGCAGTGGAGCGTGTGGTGGAAGCCGATGAGCAGCAATTCTCCGGTTTCGTGTTCAAGATCCAGGCGAACATGGACCCGAGGCACCGGGACCGGATTGCTTTCATGCGACTCTGTTCCGGTAAATATACCCAGGGCATGAAGATGCGCCATGTGCGTCTGGGCAAGGACGTCCGCATTGCCGATGCCGTGGGCTTCAAGGCTGGCGAGCGAATTGCCGTGGAGGAGGCGGTGGCCGGGGATATTATCGGTCTGCACAATCACGGCACCATCCAGATCGGTGACACCTTCACTGCGGGTGAAGCTCTTAAATTTACCGGTATCCCCCATTTTGCACCGGAATTGTTCCGGCGTATCCGCCTGCGCGATCCGATGAAGATGAAGCAACTCCAGAAAGGCCTGCAGCAACTGTCAGAAGAGGGCAGTACCCAGGTGTTTTTCCCGATACAAAGCAACGATATCGTGGTTGGCGCAGTGGGCCAGTTGCAGTTCGATGTGGTGACTTATCGTCTCAAAGACGAGTACGGGGTGGAGGCGGTCTATGAGCCGGTCAATGTTTATACGGCTCGCTGGATTGAATCCGACGACAAGAAAAAAATCGACGAGCTGAAGCGAAAGGTACCGGAGGGCATTGCCGTGGATGGCGGTGGCCACCTCACCTATCTGGCGTCCACCCGGGTCAATCTGTCACTGACTGTCGAGCGCTATCCCGAGATTGATTTCAGAGCAACCCGGGAGCTCTGACAGAGAGATCTGGCGGGACTTTTCTGAGTGCCCGCTCGTCATTTTTGATCAACCCTTAGTCATTGCCCACCATCACCGGTTGTAATAGTCTGGGTGCCATCGAAAGGATGGGGAAATGCCATGGATAACCGCCGCAAAACGGTCGTCATCAACAGCCGCTTCCAGTACCAGTATGCGCTGCTTGCCGCCGCCGTTGCCGTACTGTTGGTCAACCTGACTATTATCACCCATGCCCTGCTTGCCGGCCCCCCGGGCCTGCTACTCGGAGGCTGGAATATTCTGCTGGTGGCGGCTTTGGAAGTCCTGCTGATCGGCGGTGTCTGGTGGGGCAGTCTGGTGTCGAGTAATCGTATTGCCGGCCCTGTCTTTGTGCTGGTTCGACAGGCCGAAGCGCTGTCAGGCGGCGATTTTACTGCCAGGGTTCGTTTGCGTAAGCGGGATGTTTTTCAGCCCGAGGCGGAAGCGATTAACCGGAGCTTTGATATTCTGCAATTGCGTCTGCAAAGACTGAAACACCTGGTTGGAGAATTGGAAAAGCTGCCTGCCAGTGAACCAGTCGTGCCGGAAAAGATTGCCGAGCTGAAGGCTGAGCTCGATCAATTCAAGACCTCCTGATGCCACCATCCCGACCAGTGTCAATAACTCGAGGGCTTGCTGATTTCGATTCAGCAGGTAGCCAAAGCGTTGCCTGAGCTGTCCATTTTCTTACCGCTCACTGCCATCGCCTTCGTGGCCGGGTTTAT
>DDNV01000088.1:36777-37324 GCA_002341315.1 Cellvibrionales bacterium UBA2511 | reverse complement strand
TATTTCCTCCATGGCCGGTGCCGGTGGCATGCTGACTTTGCCCGCTCTGCTCTGGGCAGGGCTGCCGCCCATTACCGCCCTGGCGACCAACAAGGTACAGAGCACGCTGGGTACGCTCTCCTCGGCCTGGAATTTTTTTCGCAAGGGTCATCTGGAACTCAGGCCGCTGCTGCCATCCTTTATAACCGCGCTGTTGGGTGCCTGCCTGGGCACCTGGGCTGCTCTTAGTGTAGGCAACGAATTACTGGCCCTGTTGCTACCGGTATTGTTGATTGCCATTGGCCTGTATTTTCTGCTGGCACCGAAAATGACCGACGAAAACCGTCAGTCCCGTCTGTCCCCGGCACAGTTTGCCTGTACCGCTGCACCGTTAATGGGATTTTATGGCGGTTTCTTTGGCCCGGGAATGGGGTCAATTTTTCCGTTTCTGCTGGTTTGGCTGCTGGGTTATGGTTTACGTAAAGCCACGGCTCAGACCAAGGCTATGGTCCTTTCGGTGAACGGCGTATCGGCTGTGATATTTATCGTCGGTGGTCATGTGAACTGG
>DDNV01000088.1:36339-36670 GCA_002341315.1 Cellvibrionales bacterium UBA2511 | reverse complement strand
GCCATGTCTCTGGCGCAGGTGGTGGGTGCACGGCTGGGTTCCAATCTGGTGATCAGCCGGGGCTCCGCTCTGGTTCAGCCGGTGATTGTCGCGGTAACTCTGCTGGTGGCGTTCAAGCTGTTGGTGCTACCGTGAGCCTGCTGTTAACCATATTGCTGACATTTGCTGTAGTGCTGGTAGCCCTGGTGGTTTTTGTACGCTTTGGTACACCTTACTATCTGTTGAAAAAGGAGAACCTGGAAACCCTGCTCACTCTGATGGTGGAAGGGCGAGCCACCGATTCCGATTGGCAGGTATTTCTGGGCGTACCGATCCGACATAATGAGCGTCT
>DDNV01000088.1:25672-36220 GCA_002341315.1 Cellvibrionales bacterium UBA2511 | reverse complement strand
GATCCGACATAATGAGCGTCTTGAAATGATTCGTCAGCAATGTGTCGACATTGATCAGCGCGAGTATGTCGGCGGCACGGGGTTTTTGTTGACCAGACGGGGTATTGACGAAGTGAAGCAGTTGCTTGATGAACTCAAGGGAGAGCAATGATGAGTGGAGAATTATCACCCATGGCCAAGGGATTGCTGATCACTGCTGCTTTCGTGGTGGTTGTAGCAGGACTTAAGGCCGCAGAAACTGTGCTGGTACCGTTTCTGTTGTCGGTATTTATTGCGCTGATCTTTTCGCCGTTGCTGGCCTGGCTCAAAGAGCGCCGGGTACCCAATGTAGTGGCGATCTGTCTGATCATTGCCCTGGTGGTATTGATTGGTTGGCTGATCGGTATTCTGGTGGGTTCATCCATCAATGATTTCCGCAAAAACCTGCCAGCTTATCAGGAGGGCCTGCAACAGTTGAGCGGTGGGCTGCTGACCTGGCTGGGGGGGCACGGGGTCAAGCTGGACATGGAGCAGATGCGCAACAGCTTCGATCCCGGCAAGATCATGCAGTTGGCCGGCAATACCCTGAGTTCATTGGGCAATGCCATGACCAACGCCTTCCTGATCCTGCTGACGGTTATTTTTATCCTCGCGGAACAGGTGGGCTTCAGTGAAAAACTGCAGCTGGCCAGAAAGGACAACGGTGCCAGTCGTGACACCATGCAAAAGTTTACCGACAGCGTTAACAGCTATCTGGGCATCAAATCGCTGTTGAGCTTGCTGACCGGGGTGCTGGTGATGATCTGGTTGTGGATTCTCGGTCTGGATTACCCGGTGATGTGGGGGTTATTAGCGTTTTTGCTCAATTTTGTGCCGAATATCGGTTCAATTATCGCGGCGGTGCCACCGGTGTTGCTGGCACTGGTGCAACTGAATCCGCTCTATGCGGGGCTTGTCGCTATCGGTTATCTGGTGGTCAACGTGCTGGTGGGGAATTTTCTTGAGCCGAGAATAATGGGCCGGGGTCTCAATCTATCACCCCTGGTGGTCTTTCTGTCTTTGGTTTTCTGGGGCTGGGTGCTTGGCCCAGTGGGTATGTTGCTGTCCATTCCGTTGACCATCATGGTCAAGATCGCCCTGGAAAATGACCCCGATACCCGCTGGATGGGTGTCATGCTCGGTTCCGGTGAGGGTGCCCCGGTATTGACGAAAGCGGAAGAGCAGCTATCGAAGGAGACAGCAGATAACAAGGTATCAACGGATACGGAAGATAAACAGGACTGAGTTCCCGTTCCGGAAAAACGTTTCTTGCAATAAAAGGGGAGAGAGCGACGATGTCCAATCAAACCATCAGTCTCACAGACGCACTTCATCAATACCTGCTGGATGTCTCCCTGCGGGAGTCAGAAGTGCTGAAGGCACTGCGCGAGGAAACGGCGACACTCTCAACCGCCAACATGCAAATCGCCCCGGAGCAGGGGCAGTTCATGGCGCTGCTGGTGCATCTCTGCGGTGCCCGAAACATCATCGAAGTGGGGGTCTACTCCGGCTATAGCTCCCTGGCAATGGCGCTGGCACTGCCCGAGAATGGCCGTTTGCTGGCCTGTGATGTCAGTGAAGAATATACCAATATTGCCCAGCGCTACTGGAGCGAGGCCGGTGTGAGCAGCAAAATAGACCTGCATCTGGCCCCGGCAATCGAGACCTTGCAAACCCTGCGCAAGGACGGTGCCGCCGGGCGTTTTGACATGGCCTTTATCGATGCCGATAAAGCGAGTTACGACGCCTATTACGAGCACTGTCTGGCCCTGCTGCGTCAGGGTGGCCTGATTGTCGTGGACAACGTCCTGTGGGGCGGCTCGGTGATCGATCCCGACAAACAGGATGAGGATACTCTGGCCATTCGTGCCTTTAACCAGAAACTGCTGGCCGATCAGCGGGTGGACATCAGCCTGGTGCCGATTGGGGACGGACTGACATTGGCGAGAAAAAGATAACGCCCGGCGGATTTGATCGTGCAGCTTCCCGATCTGTCCCAGATGACCGACAGGCCCACCGACAGGAGTGATTCATGACGACCATTGGTACCCCTCTCGCACCCCGTGCCACCCGGGTGATGCTGCTCGGCAGTGGTGAACTCGGCAGGGAGGTGGTGATTGAGTTGATGCGCTACGGTTGCGAGGTGATTGCCGTGGATCGTTATGCCAATGCCCCGGCCATGCAGGTGGCCCACCGCAGTCATGTGATCAATATGCTGGATGGCGAGGCGTTGCGCTGGTTGGTGGAGAATGAAAAGCCGCACCTGATTGTGCCGGAAATCGAGGCGATAGCCACTGCCGAGCTGGTCGCGCTCGAACTGGAGGGTTGGCAGGTGGTGCCCTCGGCGAGAGCGGTTCACCTCACCATGAACCGCGAGGGCATCCGCCGACTTGCCGCCGAGGAACTGAGACTGGCTACCTCGCCTTACCATTTTGCTGAAACCAGGGCTGAATATGATGTGGCTATCAGGGCGGTCGGCCTGCCCTGTGTGGTCAAACCGATTATGTCTTCTTCGGGCAAAGGCCAGAGTACCGTCAAAACCGAAGAGCAGATTGATGCCGCCTGGGAATATGCGCAATCCGGTGGTCGCAGCGGTCAGGGTAAGGTGATTGTCGAGGGGTTTGTAGACTTTGATGAGGAAATCACCCTGCTTACGGTGCGTCATCGGGATGGCACCAGTTTCTGCGCGCCCATCGGCCATCGTCAGGAGAAAGGTGATTATCGCGAGTCCTGGCAGCCCCAGTTTATGGATGCCGCTGTTCTCGAGGAAGCGCAACGGGTTGCCGCCGCCGTTACCGGTGCGCTGGGCGGTTATGGCCTGTTTGGTGTCGAGCTGTTTATCAAAGGCGATACCGTCTATTTCAGTGAGGTGTCGCCCCGGCCCCACGATACCGGTCTGGTGACACTGATGTCGCAGAATCTGTCCGAATTTGCCCTGCACGCCCGGGCCATTCTCGGCTTGCCGATTCCAGTGATCCGACAGCTTGGGCCCTGCGCTTCAGCCGTGTTGTTGGTGGCTGGCGAATCCAGTGACATGCGCTACAGCAATTTATCTGCGGCGCTGGCCGAGCCGGACACGGAATTGCGCCTGTTCGGTAAACCGACGGTGCAGGGTGAACGCCGCCTCGGGGTTGCGCTGGCTCGCGACAGCAGTACCGAGGCAGCTGTTGCCAAGGCACTGCGGGTGATTGAGCAGATCGAGGTAACCTTGTAGTGAATATTGCACAGGTCAGCGGTTGGACTTGCCTCTGGCAAACCCGGTTTGTTGTGTTTATTCCGCCCATCAACTGTTGATCTGGAGTGTCCCTGTGAGTGGTGTAAACAGTGATCAATTAATTGTCTTTGCGGTGCTGGCCGCTACTTTGGGTATGTTCGTCTGGAATCGCTGGCGCTACGATATCGTGGCACTGATGGCCCTGCTGGTAGTGGCGCTGGTGGGCATTGTGCCGCCGGATCAGGTTTTTATGGGGCTCGGTCATCCGGCGGTGATCACGGTGGCGGCGGTGCTGGTATTGAGTCGCGGACTGCTCAATGCCGGGGTGGTGGACACCCTGTCGAGGCACCTGATGCGAGCGGGCAATGCGCCCTGGATCCAGGTGGCGGTGTTGACCGGTATTGTGGCCATCTGCTCCGGTTTTATGAACAACGTCGGTGCGCTGGCGCTGTTTATGCCAGTGGCAGTGTGGATGTCCCGCCAGAGCGGCTTTTCTCCCTCCCTGCTGCTGATGCCATTAGCGTTTGGCTCGCTGCTCGGCGGTATGCTGACCATGATCGGCACCCCACCCAATATCATCATTGCGTCCTATCGGGCAGAGGCCGGTGGTACACCTTTTGGCATGTTTGATTTTATGCCGGTGGGGGCGCTGGTGACGGTGGTTGGAGTGGCCTTTATCGCGCTGATCGGCTGGCGACTGACGCCCCGGCGTGAAGATCAGGATGACTCGGAATCGCTGTTTGAAATCAGTGCCTACCTGACGGAGCTGCGGATTCCGGAAGGCTGCAAATATGCGGGACAAACCCTTCACGACCTGTTGTCCGTCGTGCAGGATGATTCCGATGTGATGGTGGTGGGCCTCTACCGCGACGAACAGCGTCAGGAAATGCCATCCATCTACAAGGTGCTGCGGGAGCAGGATATTTTGCTGGTGGAGGCCGACTCGGACAGCCTCAAGTCATTGATCGATGAGACCGGTCTCGAGTTGGCAGAGGAGCGCAGCAAAGAGGAGAATTTGGCAGACTCATCCGGAGATGATCTGGAGGAATCGCAGGTTGCTAAGGAGTCAACTCGGGTTGATAGAAGCAGCGATGCCACTGCCGAAGAAAAGACTGAGGAGAAACCAAAGACCAAACCCGGCAAGCTGACGTTGGTGGAAGCTATTGTCACGCCCGGTTCGGTTCTGCTGGGCACAACCGCCACCGGTGTTGATTTACGCAAGCGCTTTAGCGTGAACGTGCTCGCTGTGGCCCGGCAGGGCCATCGGCTGCGGCAGCGGATTGGCAAAATCCGCTTTGTGGCGGGGGACATACTGCTGTTGCAGGTTCAGGAGGAGAATATGTCGGCAGCTCTTTCCAGTCTGGGTTGCCTGCCACTGGCTTCCCGGGGGCTGGAGATAGGTCGGCCACGCAAGGTTTTTCTGGCCATCGCGATCTTTGCCCTGTCGTTGGCGATGATAGCCCTGAATCTGGTATCTGCCGCCACTGCACTGGTGTGTGGCGCATTGGTGATGGTGCTGGTGAATCTGGTGCCGCCGGGTGAAATCTACAAAAGTATCGATATGCCGGTGATTGTATTGCTGGCCGCCATGCTGCCGGTTGGCAATGCACTGGAAACGACCGGTGGCTCCCAATTGATTGCCGACGGACTATTGAATATTGCCGGCGCTGTTCCGCCGATAGCGACCCTGGCGATACTGATGACGGCAGTCATGCTGCTATCCAATGTAGTCAATAATGCCGCCGCTGCTATTCTGGCTGCCCCGGTAGCCATCAACCTTGCGCAGGGTATGCAGGTTTCGGCGGACCCCTTTCTGATGGCGGTGGCGATTGGTGCCTCCTGCGCCTTTCTGACGCCCATCGGACATCAATCCAATACCCTGGTGATGGAGCCAGGTGGTTATCAGTTTGGTGACTACTGGCGAATGGGCCTGCCGTTATCCATACTGATTGTTGCCTGTGCCACGCCCATGATCCTCTGGGTCTGGCCACTGTAAAACAGGACAGTCATATTATGGAATTTACCGAGATGATTTCTCTGGCTGGGTATGCGATCGAAGCGACCGGGGTATTGGTGGTAATGGTTGGTTCTGTACTCTCCACCATCAATTTCCTGCGGGTTTATCGACATCAATTGGAGGGTGTTGCTTATCGGGTGTATCGCAGACAGTTGGGGCGCTCGATCATTTTGGGACTGGAATTCCTGATCGCCGGCGACATCATCCGCACCGTGATTGTAGAAACCTCACTGGAGAATGTCGCCGTGCTCGGCCTGATCATTCTGATCCGGACTTTCCTCAGCCTGACCCTGCACTTGGAAATCGAGGGTCGATGGCCCTGGCAACCGGAGGACAAGGGATCCGCACAATAGGTCAGTTAAACAGAATCCTGTTGAATCATTGAGCGTTCGGATGGTTGGTTAAAAAACCTGTCAGGAGGAACAGCTTACACTCAACTGTTGGCTCCAGGCCGGTGGATGTCCGGCGTATTCCTCGCAGTCCGAATGCTCGTCAAAGGGCGTTTGCAGCAGTTTGAGCAATCGGTCGATTTCACGATAATCCCCATCATCCTCAGCCTTGCGAATGGCGATTTCCGCCATGTAATTGCGCAGCACATACTTCGGATTGGTTTTCAGCATGCTTTGATGGCGCTCCATCCCTGAGTGCTGTTCAGGTTCCCTGACGAGTCGCTGGCGATAGCGTTCAGCCCAGCGATCGAAGGCGTCGCGATCCAGGAACAGGTCCCGCAGCGGTTCATTGGCGCCTTTCTCCTGAAAGCCGCAGAGTTTTCGAAAGAAAATGGTGTGGTCGACATGGTTGGCTGCCATGGCCGCCAGCAGGTCATCGATGAGTGATTGATCGTCCTTCTCTGCCGTGACCAGACCGAGCTTCTGCCGGTGCAGTTGCAGCAGGCTTTCAAAAAACAGCGGCTCGTACTCCTCCAGTACCTCGGTCAACGCTTCCACGCTGAGCAGGCTGGTGAGGGCATTGGCCAGGGCATTGCAGTTCCATAGACCGATAATGGGCTGGCGTTTGAAGGCATAGCGCCCACCGTGATCGGAATGATTGCAGATGAAGTCCGGGTTGTAGCCGTCGAGAAAGCCGAACGGGCCGTAATCCAGCGTGTCGCCAATGATCGACATGTTGTCGGTATTCATCACACCGTGGGCAAAGCCCACTGCCTGCCACTGGGCAATCAGCCGTGCCGTACTGTGAACGGCATGCCGGAACATACCCAGATAGCAGTCATCACAGCCAGCCAGTTCAGGCAGATGTTGTTCGATCACATGGTCAGCCAGGATCTGGACCTGTTCGGTTTCACCCCGATGGTGAAAATATTCAAAGGAGCCGAAGCGGACATGACTCCGGGCCAGTCGAATCAGCATGGCGGCCTGCTCGGTTGTTTCCCGGTAGACGGGTTCGTTACTGGCGGCGATGCTCAGTGCCCGGGTAGTGGCAATGCCCAGACCGTGCAAGGTTTCACTGCACAGGTATTCACGAATGGAGGAGCGCAAAACGGCGCGGCCATCGCCGAAGCGGGAGTAGGGCGTTTGTCCGGCGCCTTTGAGATGGACGTCCCATTTGCCCTGTGGTCCCTCCACTTCACCCAATAACAGTCCGCGGCCGTCGCCCAAGCGGGGCACGTAGGAGCCGAACTGGTGACCGCTGTAGACCATCGCCCGGGGGGCGCTGCCCGGCAGAGTGAGGTTGCCGCTGCACCACTGCAAAAACCAGTCCTGTTGCAAGTCTGCCGTATCGATACCCAGCAGTTCGGCGGCATCCCCGTTGACGCTGACCAGCCAGGGGTTTGCAATGCCACTGGGTGTGACCGGGGTGGAGAAGTTCTCACCCAATGCGGCAAAACTGTTCTTGAAGTGCAGTGTACTGATAATCTGTTCGTCCATTGCAGGTTAAAAGTGGCTTGGCATTAAAGTGACAGGGCAGGCTTTGAGGCCGCTGCTGTATGGTGTTTTCGTTGCCGGTTTGTCCCGGTTACTGTAACAGCTGTCTGCCGGTTGTATCACCCCGGTACTCTGTTACTGCGTTAAATACGCTTAAAAACTGGCTATCCGCCGCAAGGGGTATGATAATTTGCCCAGCAAACAGGGGAGCTCTATTGATGCCTATGAACCCGGCATTGCAACTGACAGCAGAAGAGCTGGAAAAAAAGGTCGCCTCACTGCATTTTTTCAAGGAAGTCGGCCGTCACGATCCGCAGCAGCTGCAGATACTGATTCAGCAGTCCCATCTCTATTCGGTAGCACCCGGTGAGACGTTCCTCAAGGCCGGTGAGCAGGGCAGCTGGATGTACTTCCTGATGAGGGGAAAATTGCTGGTGTGCGACCCGCTTGATCACAGTAAAGTGATTGGGGTTTTGATTCCGGGGGATGTGTTTGGCGAAATTGCCGTGATTACCGGCCATAAAAGAACACAGGATATCGTTGCGCCGGGGCTGATCCGTGAAGCCGTTGTGTTCGCCACGGACTTTGCCTGCCTGCATGCCAAGCCTGAGCACAATCCGTTGACGTTGCCGACGCAACTGATTGTCTATCGGCAGATTGTACATATCCTCCGCTGGCGCATAGAGCTCTATCGCTCGCGGTTTCCCGATCACCCGATGGTGCAGGTACCGTTTAACCTTATCCACCGCTCTCCCGCAGGTGATTCAGAAGAGGAGTTGCAGGAGCAGCGGGACTACGCCCTGTTTCTTGCCGACCGCCTGCAGCAACTCAATACAAAACTCGGGCCGATCAATAATGATGTTGGGATGTCGTGAGTTGCAGCTCGCCGTGATTCGCGTTTCATCCTTTTATTGGCTCGGCTACCATGGCTGTTGCGTTGCAGAATGGTCTGCGTGCGAACTGTGCTGCTCTGTGGGAGAACATAATTGAATGCCAATGTGAAAATTGCACTGGTGATCCTGGTGTTAATCATCGTCTGGTTTGTCAGTGGATTGGTAACAGGTGACAGTGAAACCGCACCAGCGGATGACCCGGCGGTTGCGAGTGAGTTGACCAAGGTCAGGGTTCGCTGGGTGGAGGCAGAGGACTATTCCCGCGAGATTTCCGCCCGGGGCAGGACGGTGCCGAATCGCCATGTGACCCTGCGCGCTGAAGTCAGTGGCCGGGTGGTAGCGGTTCCCGCCGACAAGGGGCAGGCGGTTGAGGAAGGCGATATCGTTTGTGAACTTGCCAAGGAAGACCGCGAGCAGCGGGTGCTGGAAGCCCAGGCAGCAGTTGCACAGGCGGAGATCGATTATCGCGGTGCCCTGAAGCTGAAAGAAAAGGGTTATCAGTCCGATTCGGCCATTGCCCAGGCCAATGCGCGCCTGGAAAGCACCAGGGCAGCACTTCGCCTCACGGAAATCCATTTAGCCAATACCCGTATTGCAGCCCCTTTTGCCGGTTTTGTCGATGACCGGCCTGTGGAGGTGGGCGACTACATGGATCGCAACCATATCTGTGCCGAGATAGTGGAAATGAACCCGCTGAAAGTGGTTTCGCGTCTTTCGGAACGGGAAGTCGTTCGTGCGGAGGTCGGTGGTAAGGCCTCGGTGCGGCTGGCCACGGGGCAGTTGGTGACTGGTGAGGTGACCTATCTCAGCCACCTGGCCGAACCGCAAACCCGTACCTATGAAATGGAGATCACCCTGCCGAACCCTTCCTTTCAGCTACGCGCCGGTGTGGCCAGTCAGGTGATGGTGGCTACTCAAGTATTTCAGGCCCACCGTGTGCCGGCATCGCTGCTGGCCCTGGGTGATGGTGGTGAACTTGGCTTGAAAATCATTGATCGGGATGATCGGGTGGATTTTGTCCTGATTGATCTGATCGGTGATGACGGCGAGGGCGTTTGGGTTGCCGGGTTGCCGGAGCGCACCCGTGTCATTACCGTCGGACAGGAATATGTCTCTGCGGGTGAACAGGTGGTGGCAGAAGAGGAAGAAACGCTTCCTGTTGCAGAGGTTCAGTCTGCCCAATGAAGCTTCTCGAGCAGGCGATCAGTCGCGCCAGAGCCACCGTATCCATTCTGTTGTTTGTATTGATTGCCGGCGTGGTCGCCCGTTACCTGATCAGTGTTGATCTGAATCCCGATGTGACCGTGCCGGTGGTGATGGTGACGGTAACGCATCAGGGTATTTCGCCGGAGGACGCCAATCGCCTGCTGATCAAGCCGCTGGAAATCGAGCTGAAGTCACTGGACGGGGTGGAGGAGCTCACCACCCGTGCCCAGGAGGGATCGGCTTATGCGGTTGTGGAATTTGAAATTGACATTGATATCAGTGCCGCACTGGCGGATGTGCGTGAGGCGGTGAACCGCGCCAAGGCGGAATTTCCCAATGATACGGATGAGCCGATCGTCAACGAGCTGTCGGCATCCCCCGAGCCGACCCTGGTGATTGCTTTTTCAGGCGAACAGCTCACCGAGCGCGAGTTATTTCACATTGTCCGCGATTTGCGGCTGGAAATAGAATCACTGCCGGAAATTCTGGAGGCGAATCTGTCGGGTGATCGTGAGGAGGTGGTCGAAGTCCTGCTGAACTCCTCTGCACTCGAACACTACAACATCACGGCCGATGAACTGTTGAAAACTGTGGCAGCCAATAACCTGCTGGTTCCGAGTGGCGAGTACGATACGGCCAGTGGCCGTTTCGGGGTCAAGGTGCCGGGTCTTATCGAGGGGCGAGAAGACCTGATGGGGCTACCGGTAAAGTCCAACGCCGAGGGGGTGGTCACGCTGGCGGATGTGGCAGATGTTCGCCGTACCTTTAAGGATCCCGCCACCTTCAGCCATATCAATGGTCGGCAGGCCATGGCCATTGAAGTGTTTAAACGCAATCAGGCCAATGCCATCAAGTCTGTCGCCTCGGTCAAGGCTCTAGTAGAAGGTTCTGCCGATACCCTGCCCCGGGGAGTCCAGATCGACTATATTTTTGACGCGTCTGATTTCGCTCTGCAAATGGTCAATGAGTTGCAGGGCAACATTCTCACCGCCGTTGCCCTGGTGATGGTAGTGGTGGTGGCCGCACTGGGTTTGCGCTCCGGATTGCTGGTGAGTCTCGGTATTCCCTTTTCGCTGTTTGGTGCAACGATTGTTGTCTACCTGCTCGGTTACAGTTTTAACTTCATGGTGATTTTTGGACTGTTGCTGGCACTGGGGATGCTGATTGATGGGGCCATTGTGGTGGTGGAGTATGCCGATCAGAAAACCCTCTCGGGCTTGTCGCTGCGCGATGCCTATGTGACAGCAGTGCGCCGTATGTTTATGCCGGTGGTTGCTTCGACAGCAACGACGCTGGCCGTTTTTTTACCGCTCAGTC
>DDNV01000088.1:16379-25552 GCA_002341315.1 Cellvibrionales bacterium UBA2511 | reverse complement strand
GGAATTCATGTCCTACCTGCCAGTGACGGTTTTTGCTGTGCTCAGTTGGTCTCTGTTCTACGCCCTGTTATTTGTGCCGGTACTGGGTGTGTTGTTTGGCCGAAAAAAAGATCAGTCGGCCCCTGCAACCGATATTCCGGTCAGGGGCAAGGCTTATCTTGGTAAGCTTGGTACTGCCTACGGCAAGTTTATTGGCTGGGCTCTGGCGCAGCCGGTATTGACGATAGTTTCGGTGCTGCTGTTGTTGGTGACGATTTTTGTGCTCTACGGCACGTTTGGTCGTGGGGTGGACTTTTTTGTGGAGACAGAAGACCGCTACGGGATTGTGTCTGTGCAGGCACAGGGCAATTTGACCATAGCCGATATGGCGCGATTGTCCCGGGAGGTCGAACTTCGGGTAATGGCGGTACCCCATGTAAAAACTGTGTACGCCGCAAGCCGGGGCAGCAGCATTGGCGGCAACCTTGAGCGAGCCAAAGATCAGATCAGTAATATCCTGGTGGAGTTGGGACGGGCCAGTGATCGCGACCGCACCAGCCGCGAAGTCTATGCCGATGTTCGTCGCGCCGTGGCCGGTATGGCGGGTATAGATGTGACGGTTAATCCGGTTCAGGGTGGTCCGCCGGTGGGTAAGGACATCCAGTTGCAGCTTTCTTCCTCCAATCGGGGAATTATGCGGGAGGAAGCCCGCCGGATTCGCTATTACCTGGAAAATCAGATGACCGGTTTGCGGGATGTCGAGGACACCCTGCCACTGCCCGGCATTGAGTGGGAGCTGGTGGTCGATCGCGCCGAAGCGGCTATGCTGGGCGTCGATACCCTGCAGGTGGGCAACATGGTGCAGTTGGTGACCAATGGCATCAAGATCGGTGAATTCCGGCCCGATGATGCGGAGGAGGAAGTGGAAATCAGGGTGCGGTATCCGGCGGCGGACCGCGGGCTGTTTGCTCTGGATGAACTGCGGGTTACAACGCCATCCGGAGCTGTGCCGGTCAGTACTTTTGTTGAACGCAAACCCCGACCACGGCTGGACAGCATCCAGCGGATCGACCGGAGTGATGTGTTGTTTGTGAAGGCCAATGCCGAAGATGGCGTGTTGCCGGATGACAAGGTGAAGGAAATTGCTGCCTGGCTGAAAACCGCCGACATCAATCCTGCTGTGAAAATCGCTTTTCGGGGCGCCAACGAGGAGCAGGAAGACTCTATTGCATTCCTCGGCGTGGCCTTTCTGATGGCGCTGTTTTTGATGCTGATCCTGATGGTCATGCAGTTCAACAGTTTCTACCAGGCGTTCCTGATTCTGTCGGCCGTGGTGATGTCCACGGCCGGTGTATTACTGGGTTTGCTGGTGATGCAACAGCCGCTGAGTGTCTTGATGTCGGGTATCGGCATCGTGGCGCTTGCTGGTATTGTGGTGAACAATAATATTGTGCTGATTGATACCTACAACCACCTGCGTCGGGAGGATAGTCATCTGAGCGCATTGGATGCCGCTGTCTCGTCCGCCATTACCCGACTCCGTCCGGTATTGCTGACCACGGTCACAACCGCGGTGGGATTGCTGCCATTGGCCTGTAGTGTCAGTCTGGACTTTATTCACCGACAGATCGAGGTGAACGGCGAGCTTGCTTCATGGTGGCAGCAATTGGCCGCCGCGATCGTCAATGGCCTGCTGTTCTCGACGATTTTGACACTGGTGTTCACCCCGGCCATGCTGGTACTACCCGAGTTTTTGCGGGTGCGTGTTATGCCTCGGCTGTCTGGTGTGCCAACTCAGCAGTCTGATTGATGGTGGTCGGTCCTATGAAAAAGCTTTTTTCCCTGTTTTTTTACAGTTGGAGCACGGTGGCTTTTCTGGCCGCTCTGGCGGGATTGTTTGTCGCCCGGGATATTGTTTGGCTGGGGGTTTTACTGTCATCCGGGGCGCCCCTTCTGAATCGTATTCGTCCCTACGATAATGGCTATTCGATCAACCGAAAATTGCGCCAGCCTCTGGTCTCCCTGTTCGTCATGTCGGGGGTGGCCTGGGTGTTGTTGACTGTTGCCGGGGGGGCATGGCCACTGTGGTTGGTGCTGGGTGTTCTGGGCGGTTTTCTGCTCAATACCTACTGGGCCAGTGTCGACGACAATGAGCTTCGGGGTTGATTCGTGAGTCATCCCGCGGCGGAGGACGGTGCCTTGGTGCTTCGGGATCTGCTGACCGAGGTGCGAGCCTGTACCCTGTGCAGGGATTTGCCGCTGGGGCCTAGGCCGGTATTGCGCGCGGAATCGACGGCCCAGATCCTGGTGATTGGCCAGGCGCCGGGGACCCGGGTGCACGCCAGTGGTATTCCCTGGGATGATCCCAGTGGCGATCGGTTGCGCCAGTGGCTTGGGGTCAGCAAAGCACAGTTTTACGACGCGGGATTTTTTGCGATTGTGCCGATGGGTTTTTGCTATCCGGGGCGGGGAAAATCCGGTGATTTGCCACCCAGAGCAGAGTGTGCGCCCACCTGGCACGAGGCGATACTGGCCCGGTTGCCGAGGATATCCCTGACCCTGTTGATCGGCCAATATGCCCAGCACTATTATCTCAAGGAGACACAACACCGGACGCTCACTGAACGGGTCCACCACTGGCGGGATTATCTACCTGGTACTATACCTCTTGTCCATCCCTCGCCTCGCAATCGATATTGGCTGGCTCAAAATCCATGGTTTGAGGCTGAACTGGTACCCCGTTTGAAACAAGAGATTGCAGTGAGACTTCAACATACGTAACACGCTGTTTGCCGATTGAGCCATTTTTTAGTGGTCTGTTGCGCCACACCGAAATCAGGGAATAGACATGAGTAACCAGTTTCTCGATCGATCAAATTTTATTCGTGTGCCGGTCAGCGGTTTGAAGCTGGGTATGCTCGTGACCGAGTTGGATCGACCCTGGCTGGAAACACCATTTTTGTTGCAGGGTTTTGTGATACGTCACCCCTCTGAAATTCGCAAACTGCAGGAATACTGTGATTATGTGTTTGTGGAAAAGGAGGGCCGCCTTTGGGGGGAAAAGAAAGACCCATTCAGAGCCAGTTTCGGGCGTTCAAAACGTAATGCTACCAGTGCAGGTGGCAATGCCCTGCACAAAAGAGCACGTGTTGACAATAGCAGCGCTTCGCTTATTCAGACAATGAATGCCCGGCCGGAATACCCGGCGCAGATCACGGTGGAGAATGAGCATCCCGTGGCACGCAGAGCCTACGAGGCTGCCCATAATCAGGTGGAAAATCTGCTGGAGCAGGCCAGACTCGGCAATGTCCTGGATACGCAGGGGGCCAAGGATGTGGTGGGCAATTGCATTGACAGTATCCTGCGCAATCCCAGTGCGCTGTTATGGATGGTGAAAATCAAGCACATGGATTACTACACCATGGAGCATTGCCTGAATGTCTGTATCCTTGCCATCGCGTTTGGTCGTCATCTTCGGCTACCGGAAAATGAGCTGATTAATCTTGGGGTCGGTGGTCTGTTGCACGATGTGGGCAAGATGCAGATACCGGACAGGGTTCTCAATAAGCCAGGCAAGCTGACTGAAGAAGAGTTTGTCTTGATGAAGACTCACCCCGAGGAAGGACGAAAACTGCTGATGAAGTCTCAGGGTAGCCTCAGTTCTGCTATTGATGTAGCGATCAATCACCATGAGCGAATGGACGGTAAGGGCTACCCTCGCGGACTGTTTGCCCACGAGCTGTCCAGTTATGCCCGTATCATTGCCATCGTGGATGCTTTTGATGCCATGACAAGTGAGCGCTGTTATGACAAAGCCAGGACTACTCTGGAGTCGCTGAAGGAAATTTATCGGCATCGCGGAACTCATTTTGATGAGGCCCTGGCGCTGGAATTTATCCAGCTGATGGGGCCCTACCCACCGGGCACGATTGTGGAATTAGGTAATGGCTATGTCGGCATTGTGCTCTCTTCACAAACCAAAAAACGCCACTTGCCCAACGTCAAGTTGGTACTCGACAATAATAAACAGACTATTTTTGAGGAATTTATAGATCTGCTGGATGTGGAGCGCGGTACGGTACCCCGTGAATGGCTGATTCACCGGGTGCTAAAAGACGGTGAACATGGTGTATTTCTGAAGGACTATCCGGTGAAAACGGCTGAAGCCAGCGATGCTTCCGAAAATCCTGGGCTTCAGCAGGATTGATCACAACAGCCCGTAGATCAGGAGAATATTTCCAGAAGCACGGTCTATACCAATCAATCCACAGTCCGGTTTTCCCGGTTGCTGGAGCGGGGTGTGTAACAGATTTCACTGATCAGCCACAGCGCGGTGGTGCCCTTGATGGCCAGAGATATTTCATCATTGAGGCGCTTGCCCAGGAGTTGCCGTCCCAGTGGTGAATCAATGCTGATTTTATGTTGTGTGGGATCAATTTCATCGGCACCCACCAGCCTGAAGCGATGCTGGTTTTCCTGCGCATCTTCGAGGGTAACCCAGGCGCCGAAGTAAATCCTGTCGCGGTCTTCGGGTTGTCGGTCCACGACGGTGAGTTCATCGAGCCGCTTGCTCAGATAGCGTACCCGCCGATCAATTTCCCGAAGTCGCTTTTTTCCGTAAATGTAATCGCCATTCTCCGAGCGGTCGCCATTTTTGGCGGCCTCATGGACGGCGGCCGTGACCACAGGGCGCTCCACTTTCCAAAGTTTGTGCAGCTCTTCCCGCAACGCCCGAACGCCTTCCGGTGTGATATAGGGTGCGCTTCTGGTGGCGGGTGGCCGGTATCTGCCCATGGATTAGCAGTCTATTCCTGAAGATTTTGTATGAAAATGGCCGGCAGTTCATCCGCGGGGGTAAAGCCGAAAACCTTGCCGTAAAAATACAGCTCTGCCTCAAGTGCCTGGCGGATCGTCTCCGCCTTTCTGAAACCATGGCCCTCGTCGGCAAAGGGCAGATAGGCCACGGGCAGGTCCTTTTCTTTTAGTACATTGACCATGGTCAATGCTTGTTCCGGTGGTACCACCCGGTCGTCCAGCCCCTGGAAAAAGATCACCGGGCAATGAAACTTCTCCGCGTGGTAAAGCGGGGAGCGGTCACGATAGACCGACTGTTTTTCCGGATAGGGACCTACCAGACGGTCGAGGTAGCGGGACTCGAATTTATGGGTGTCGCGAGCCAGTGTTTCTAGGTCGCCAATACCGTACAGGCAGGCTCCCGCCTTGAACATATCCCGGAAACACAGTGCGGCCAGTACTGTATAGCCACCAGCACTGCTGCCCCGGATAGCAATTTTCTGTGGATCGACTTTCTGTTGTTCGATCAGATAGCGGGCACCTGCCGTCACATCATCCACATCGACGATGCCCCATTGGCCATGGAGTTGTTGCCGGTATTGACGTCCATAACCAGTGCTGCCCCGGTAGTTCACATCCAGTACGGCAAAGCCCCGGCTGGTCCAGTACTGGATTTTCAGGTTGAGGGCGGAACCGGTTGCCCCGGTTGGACCGCCATGGCAGACGACGATGAGCGGCGGCAGGCTGTTTGCTGGACCATTGAATCCGGGGTTGGCCGGTGTGTAAAAGAATCCGTGGGCGATATTTCCCCCGCTGGTTGGAAAGCTGACCGATTGGGGGTTGGACAGATAACCCGGTTGAATGGTGGGTGAAGTGCTCCCGGTCAATACGCTGAGCTGGCCTGGTTGAGTAGCCCTCTCGCCGATATCCAATTGTGCCAGCTCTGCTCCCCGGGTGGCGGATGCCCCCACCAGCCATGCGCGATTGTCCTCACAATAGAGGTCAGAAATCTGGGTGTAGTCGGTTGAAACCGGTTGCAGGGTCTGGCTGCCGGGCGGCAGTGTGGCCAGTTGCCAGCTCCCCTGCTTTGTATAACTGCAGACCAGCGTCCCGTTGTCGCAGAAACCATAGTTGGACATACCCAGTACCCAGAGAGGGGTGGCAAACTCAGCCTTCATCGGCAACAGGGCCGAGATCTGATCACTGCCGGGGTCCCAGCGGTACAGGTTCCACCAGTTGTCGCGGTCGGAAATAAAACACAGTTGGTTATCCGGTGACCAGCAGGGCTGCACAATCGATTCATGGCCACTACCGGCAAGCAGGCGTGGTGCCCCGGGGTTACCGTTGGTGTCCAGTTCTGTCAGCCAGAGCTGGGTGTTGTCCCAGGGTAAATCCGGATGATCCCAGCTGACCCAGCACAGCTGCTCATTGTGCTTGTCGAGCCTTGGATAAGCGTAAAAGTCCGCGCCTTCACAGAGCCGTTGAATGGCCATTGACCGGTCCAGCGGCACTGAGACCAGAAGATTTTCCGGCTCCCCCGGTTGCGCATGGTTTTCTGCCACGCAAATCAGCCGCTGGCGTTTGCGATCCAGACAAAAATCGGCAAACCGGTAGTCACTTTCGGGGGTGAGTGGGCGCGGGATCGCATCGAGCATACTCAGGTCCTGGGCGTAGAGACGCTGATCGTCCTGAAGGCAGAAGTAAAGCATATCGTCAGCTACCAGGTAGGGAGCGCCACCGTATTCGTGTACCCTGCTGCGGGCGCTGAGGGGGGCCTTCAGGACGTCCCTGACATTACCCTTCGGGTCTTTTTGTACAATGACCGATCGACCGTTTTCCCACGGACGGGACTCCAGCCAGTAAAGATTGCCGCGATCCACTCGAGGCCAGGCATACCCAGGCACAGCGCCGGTGAGCAACGCGGGGACGATGGGCGATGTCCAGCTGCCGTATGGTGCGGTTTCCGACATCGGTCAGCCTCCGGCAAACTTAACGGTATAGCCCTGACTGATCAGCGTGTCGCGAATCTTTTCCCGGTGGTCACCCTGGATTTCGATAATGCCGTTTTTGACACAACCTCCGGTACCGCAAAGTTCCTTGAGTTTTTTTGCCAGGGACTTCAGTTCGCTATCGCTCATTTCGAGACCACTGATCGTGGTTACGCCCTTGCCCTTTCGGCCACTGGTTTCACGGCGGATCCGTACAATGCCATCACCGGCAGGTCTGGTCGGTGCAGCATTGCCGGATTTGATGCGCCCGCTCTCCGTGGAATATACAAGACGGGATTCTTTGCTCATGGTGACAGGGTTTTCCTGGGTTCAGGACAGTTAGTCCAGTGTGAGTACAATTTTGCCAATATGCTCGCTACTTTCCATCAATTGATGGGCTTTGGCGGCCTGGGCCAGTGGGAAAGTCTCATTAATAACCGGTGCAATGGCACCATTTTCCAGCAATGGCCAGACCTTATCCAGCACAGACCTGGCTATCGCGGCTTTTTCCGATACAGGACGGGCCCGCAGCGTGGAGCCGGTCAGTACCAGTTGTTTCAGCATGACGGGCATCAGGTCCACTTCCACTCTGGAACCCTTGAGGAACGCGATTGACAGGATGCGTGCGCGAAATGCCGCAGCATGGATATTTCTGCCGACATAGTCTCCGCCCACCATATCGAGTATCACGTCTGCACCCGCGCCATCCGTGAGCGCTTTCACTTCCTCGACAAAATCCTGTTTCCGGTAGTTGATCGCGGCCTCGGCACCGAGTTGCAGGCAATAGGCACATTTTTCGTCACTGCCCGCTGTGGTGAATACGCGATGATCCAGCATATTTGCCAGCTGGATTGCAGTGGTTCCAACACCACTGCTGCCGCCATGAACCAGAAGGGTTTCCCCTGGCTGCAGAGTATTTTGCTGGAACAGATTGCTCCAGACTGTAAAGAATGTCTCCGGGATGGCTGCGGCCTGAATCAGGTTGAAGGGCGATGGTATCGGCAGGCAAAGGGTTTCATGGGCAATGGCATACTCGCTGTAACCGCCTCCATTGAGGAGTGCACACACCGACTGTCCCACCTGCCAGTTCGCTTCATTCCTGCCGACGGAAACAATTTCCCCGGCGACTTCCAGACCCGGAATATCCGAGGCTCCCTTTGGCGGTGGATACCGCCCCTGGCGTTGCAGTACATCAGGACGGTTGACACCCGCAGCCCTCACGCGAATCAGCACCTCATTATCACCAGGTATTGGCACAGGACGATGGGTTGCAGTGAGTACCTCTGCCGAACCGGGTTTACCGATTTCAATACATGCCATTTCCCGGGGTAATGTCATGATCAGCTCCAGATTTGAATAACAAGAAAGCCAATACAGAGTAATGTACCAGTCGCCGGCAAACCCAGCTGTAACGGACCCCGTTGTCGCTCTCGATAATGTAAGGATAACAGGGATAGATTGACGAAGGTAAACACGAGCAGTATCAGGCAGCTGGTGGCTCTGGCGAGGGTGGTGACCGGTAGCCAGAGGGCAAAGGCGAGCACCAGGCTGCCAGCCAGCAGTGTTGCGGGGATGGGAGTTCTTGTCGCGGTGCACACTGAACTGAGTAGAGCCGGAGCCAGTTGTCGTTTCGCCATACCGTAAAGTACACGGGAAACCATGATGATTTGCAAAAGTATGCCATTAACCATGGCGACGACCCCGATTGCTCCCATCAGTTGCAACGGGAGGTCACTGTTTCGTTCGACCAGAAGCACCATTGGTGCGGGCGAGCTGGCCAGACTCTCTAGCGGCACCGTTTGCAGAGCTACGATCGCAATGGTGGCATAGAGAAGTGTTGTCACCGTTACGGCGATGGCAATCCCGAGAGGGAGGTTCGTCTGTGGGTTTTTGACTTCTTCGGCCATATGGACCATATCTTCAAAGCCGATAAATGCGAAAAATGCCAAAAAAGCCCCGCTGGTGATGGCTGTAAATTCTGTCGTGCTGAACTCGGGGGTCAGTGATGACCAGTCAATCCCACGTTGTTTGATGTCATCGCCGCTGATGACAATGATCAATAGCAAACCGGCAAGTTCCAGCACGGTTGTCAGGATGGCGATAGTGACAGATTGTTTGACTCCCCAAAGAGCAATAGCGGTGAGAATGATGATCAGTATTGTCATCATCGACCAATCGGGTAGATGGGAAAAAACGCCCATATAACCGGTAAAGCCCCGGGTGATTGTGGCTGCGGAAATAATGGCCCCCAATACCAGTGCATACCCCACAAGGGCACCCAAGTGTCTGGATCTGAGCGATTCCACGATATACACAGGCTCCCCTGCACTGTGGGGAAACCGTCGGGAGAGTTCCGCGTATGAGGCGGCACTGAAACAGACAACCACCGCTGCCAGAAAGAATGCCCATGGG
>DDNV01000088.1:7392-16280 GCA_002341315.1 Cellvibrionales bacterium UBA2511 | reverse complement strand
CATGGTGCCATCATGCCGCTTTCGCTGACAACCTTGCCCAGCAGCACGTAAATTCCCGCACCAACAATAGTCCCTATGCCATAAAAACTGATTTCCAGGAGTGACAGGGAGCGAAGAAGCGGGGTTGGCTGATCCATGAGTCAAGTATAGGACTTGATGGTGTGGGTAGTAGTCTGATGGCCGGGTTTTCAGTGACGTGATTAACTACCCAAACCGGGCTGCAACCTTTAGGATTGGTCAAGCTGTCGGTATGGCGGTCAATCATCAAATAATAAAGGGGCGTCGTTGACAGATCATGGACAAACAGCAATTGCGCGAACAGCTTTACCGGATCATTTTTGGTACAGACAGCAAAGCGGGGCAACGCTTTGATATATTTCTGATCTATGCCATCTTGATCAGTGTGCTGGCTGTCATACTGACCACAGTTGAAGCTCTCAGTAGCCGTTACGCACTGCTGTTTTTTTCAGTGGAATGGTTTTTTACAGCGCTGTTTACCGTGGAATACGGCCTGCGTATTTTCTGCTCTCCCAATCGCCGAAAATACCTGTTCAGCTTTTATGGTCTGATCGATCTGGTTTCGATTATCCCCTCCTACCTGGCCCTGTTTTTTACCGGTGCCCATTATTTGCTCATTATCCGGCTGTTGCGTGTATTGCGGATTTTTCGGGTGTTGAGACTGGTTCGCTATCTGTCTGAAGCCGATGTACTGATGCGCTCAATTCGCCAGGCCCGACGGAAAATTTTCATCTTCTTTTTCTGTGTGTTGGTATTGAGCACACTATTCGGTTGCCTGATGTACGTCGTGGAAGGCCCCGCAAATGGCTTTACCAGTATCCCCAAAAGTATTTACTGGACCATCGTGACCCTGACCACCGTGGGTTTTGGCGATATCACGCCCCACACGGTATCAGGGCAAATTATTGCCACGCTGGCGATGCTGACCGGTTATTCTATTATTGCCATTCCCACGGGTATTATCACGGCTGAACTGGCCGGTGAAATGCAGCGGGAAAAATCCCTGTATCCCTGCCCCAACTGCGTCAAGGCCGGCCATGATCGGGATGCCAGTTTTTGCAAATGGTGTGGCGCGGGTCTTGCCACCAGTGATTCCAGTCCCGATAGTCCACCTTCGACCAGCGGGGGAGGCTAACCAGTGGGGCATTGGCTCTGGCCACCCCTGGTGCTGATTGGTCAGGGCTGGCAGTGGATCGGTGAGTTCTGGCTGCCGGTTTATATTCTGATTGTGATATTGGGTACTGCGCTGGCAATCGAGGCTATTTTCAAAGCCCGAACGACCCAGGGGGCCATAGCCTGGTCGCTGGGGTTGATTTTTTTACCGCCGCTGGTGGTACCTGTTTATCTCCTGTTTGGGCAGAGGCGGTTCTACGGCTACGTGGAGGCGCGTCGCAAGGGCGATTTGGAAATACATCGGATCGCCCAGAAGCTGTTGTCGGAAATGGCTCAGGACTTCAGTCTGCCCGGCGATGCTCCCGCCGCTGTTCAACTGCTTGAACAGTTGGCTCTGATGCCGTTCACCCGTGGCAACCAGGTGTCATTGCTGATCAATGGGGAGCAGATTTTTGAGCGTATCTTTGCGGCAATAGACCGTGCTGAAGACTACATACTGGTGCAGTTCTATATCGTTCGAGACGACCGTTTGGGCAACGAACTCTTACAGCGGCTGGCGGCAAAAGCCCGTCAGGGTGTCAGGGTTTATTTTCTCTTCGATGCCATTGGCAGTTTCAAATTGACGCGTCGTTATTTGCGGGTCTGCCGGGAAGCGGGGATAGCCATTGAACCCTTTCGCACCTGGCGCTGGCGTAAACGCCGGCGTTTTCAGATCAATTTCCGCAATCATCGCAAGGTGGTTGTCGTGGATGGACGGTGTGCCTTTGTTGGCGGGGCCAATCTGGGTGATGAGTATCGCCACCGCCATCCTCGTCTCAAACCCTGGCGGGATACCCATGTCCAACTGGAAGGCCCGGCAGTGAAAGGGACCCAGGTTTCCTTCCTGGAAGACTGGTATTGGGCGACAGGCGAGGTCCCCGCCATGAACTGGCATCCGGAGACTATGCCGAATGATCAGCAGGTGCTGGTGCTACCGAGCGGCCCGGCTGATCTGCTGGACTCCTGTCAGTTGATGTTTTTACATGCCATCAACAGTGCCAGGGAACGCATCTGGATTGTCAGCCCCTATTTTGTTCCCGATGAGTCGATTAGTAATGCCCTGAAGCTGGCGACTCTGCGTGGTGTTGAGGTGCGTCTCATGTTGCCGGGTATTACTGATAACCGGCTTGTTCAGTTATCTTCCTTTGCCGCGCTAATGGATATGCAATATGCCGGTATTCAGGCTTTTCAGTATCAGCGCGGTTTTTTGCATCAGAAAGTTGTGCTGGTGGACAACGACCGTGCATATGTGGGAACTGCCAATTTCGATAACCGCTCGTTTCACCTTAACTTCGAGATTACTGTGATGGTCAGAGATGAGGCGTTTGCCCAAGAAGTGGAAGCGATGTTGCTGGATGATTTCAATGGCTGCCGGCCATTGACGGTTGAATCACTGGAAAAACGCAGTCTAATATTCCTTTCGCTGACGAAATTGGCAAGATTGTTCTCGCCAATCCAATAGATCGTTACAAAATAGGGTACGATAGCCCCCCATACATCGCTGTTGAGAAACATTATGACGCTGACTGCCGAACTCCTGGGCGAAACGTCCCCCTATATCTATAACCTGGTTTACGATGTCGATGTGCGTCTGCTCTTTATTGAGTGTCTCAACGACCCCTCAGATGAGGAACCGTCCCTGCGTATCGTCTTCCCCGAGGTTATCAGTTATGCCGAGAGCAATCAGCCAGATGCGCTGGATGATGAGCTCATGGATGATCTGGTCAGTATGGACTGGAGCAATGAAAATCAGGTGACAATCCTGACCTGTAAAAAAGAGATTACTCTGGAATTGACAGGCAAGCCGTTTACCGAACAAATCAGTTGATGAAAGCATCGTTTTCTGCGCAGGGGTGAAGACCTGCAGCGCTGTTAGCCAGTTTTGTCTTCATCGCCAAAGACCTCATTTCGCCAGTCAGGCCCCAAGTTGTCTTCGACATATTCCCTGATAAATTGGCGAATCTTCTGGGAAGGAGTGACATCTTCGTTGGCACACAGCCTTTCAAAGATGGCTTTCTTCTTTGGATCAATCAGTAGTGTCAATCTGGCAGTTCGATTTTCCATCTGGTGATTCTCGCTAGAGCGGTTTTCAGTTATTATGTTAATTGAATGTTAATTTGTCTGATCCGTAAACTCAATAGTTTCTGCCGCTTCAGGTTTTCTCTATGGCCCATCGCGCGCACCTTTTCTCACTAAAAATCGCTCATGGCTTGCGTACGTCTCTGAGTGATACCCCCTACAACTCAAAGGTTTTTTTCAAGGATGCCATGGCTGGTATTGCCATTGGCATTATAGCCATTCCTCTCGCCATGGCGTTGGCAATCGCCAGTGGTGTTGCGCCACAGTATGGGCTTTACACCGCCATTATTGCCGGTTTTGTTATTCCGTTGACCGGCGGATCGCGTTTCAGTGTTTCCGGCCCTACCGCTGCATTCGTTGTCATTCTCTACCCGGTTGTTCAGCAATATGGACTGCCCGGTCTGCTGGTGGCCAGCATTCTGGCCGGTATCATACTGGTAGTGATGGCGCTGTTGCGACTCGGACGTTACATCGAATACATTCCGGAGCCGGTTACCCTCGGTTTTACCGGGGGGATTGCGGTTGTGATTGCCGTTCTCCAGCTCAAGGACTTTCTGGGCTTGCAGATTGCGGACATGCCTATTCATTTTACCGATAAAGTACTGGCTCTGATCACTGCCTTGCCCGATTTCTCATTGTGGAGTCTGGTCACAGGGCTGGCCACATTGCTGGTGATGCTGCTCTGGCCTCTGCTGAAAACCCCTGTTCCTGGACACCTGCCGGCGGTCATTGTCGGTAGTCTGGTGGCAGTAACCCTGAATCAACAGGGTGCGGGTATTGCCACTGTTGGATCCACCTTCAGTTTCGTCCTCCCCGATGGAACGGTCGGGGCGGGTATTTCATCGGTATTGCCGGATATTCAATGGCCCTGGCAAAGAACGCAGTCGGGCGAAGCACCGTTGGCATTCAGTTGGTCCGTCACTCAGGATCTGCTGTCGGCGGCTTTTGCCATCGCGATGCTCGCAGCCATTGAATCACTGTTGTGTGCCGTGGTACTGGATCGCGCATCCGGTACCAAACACAGCGCCAACAGTGAATTGTTGGGGCAGGGTATTGGCAATATTATCGCGCCCTTTTTTGGGGGTATTACAGCCACGGCTGCGATTGCCCGTTCGGCGGCCAATCTCAAGGCCGGCGCAGTGACCCCCATTGCGCCAATGATTCATGCCCTGGTGGTGTTGGCTGCCGTGGTATGGCTTTCCTCGCTTTTATCATTTATGCCGATGGCCAGCATGGCGGCGCTACTGGTGGTCGTTGCCTGGAAAATGAGCGAGACATCCCGGATCGTGCACCTGCTGAAAACGGCTCCGCCTAGCGATGTGCTGGTGTTTGCGGTTTGTTTTTCCCTGACAATATTGTTTGACATGGTGATTGCGATTACTGCAGGTCTTGTTCTGGCATCTCTGCTGTTCATGAAAGAGATTGCCGAAATGACAAAAATCAGCGATATCTCCCGCAATAAAAAAATGATCGATGGTGAAATTCCCGATGGTTGGCGTGTATTGAAAATAAATGGTCCGTTATTCTTTGCGGCGGCAGACCGCGTCTTCGGCGAGCTGGCTCAGTTAGGCAAGGGGCAAAAGGGGTTAGTGCTGTATCTGGATGGCGTATCAATTCTCGATTCTGGCGGCGTGGCGGCGCTTTATAAATTGCTTGATACTTGCCGAGCATCCGGTACGCGCCTATTTCTGGCAGATTTTCAGTTCCAGCCACTGAAAACACTGTCGCGGGCCGGCTTTCACCCGGATGGGACCAACTGCAAAATATTTTCCGAGCTATCCGGCGCTCTGACCGCATTGAGGGATGAAGAAAAATCTGCTGTCAGTCGACCGTATGAGGCGCCTGCCAACCCTGAGCTGCGGTCAGGTCAGAGCGAATAGAAGGCAATGATCATCCCGTCTGTTGGTAGGGTTTCTGTCTGGTCTAAGGGGGTATCTGTCAGTCTGGCAGAGCCGGTGGGCCGTCTGCCCAGACTTTTCTGAATTGCAAAATATTGTGTGCAAAAGTGAAGCTTATTTGACATACTTTTTTACGCTTTTAGCAAAGCTTTTTTTGGAAAAAATGAGCAAGTACTCGGCGAATTACTATAACAATTAGGGACCTCATGGTTGCCGTGCTGAAACGAATGTCGAGACCGGTTTTTGTCTCCATGATGTTATGGGACGCGGTGGTGGGGAATGCTTGTGCTCTGGCAAAAATGGCGGGGCAGCAATTTCTTTCCTCCTGTCAATTCTGCGCAAACCCGATACACTTCTCTTCCCCGCCTACTGATGTTGCCAGTGGCCTTGCGTTTGCTCAGGGGAAGCTTCCCGTCAAATGACACTTGACGACATCGCTACAAAAATTAATAGTGAAGCAGCCTTGTTAAGCCAGAAGTGGTTCTGGCCAAGCGCAGTGTTGAGAAAGGCCAATCAGGATGCCGAAGATTTTTTGGCTGTGGTGCTCGACAAGCCCTTCTCCAATAAATAGAGTATTGTCGGTATTTTTAAAAGATTTATAAATATAACGAGGTATTAATACCCATCTCATGCGGATCATCGGCGGACTATCATGAAACACTGCCTGAGCCTTGCTTTTGTATTGATGGTGTTGTGGCTTGGAAATTCTGGCTACTATTCGCCGCTGTTATTGTCGCTCGGCGCTTTTTCCGTGGTATTTGCCGTCTGGGTTTCCCATCGTATGGATGTGGTCGACCATGAATCCCAGCCCCTTCATCTGAGTGGGCATATCTCATTTTTCTACTGTTGGCTGGTAGGTAAGATTATTCTCAGCAATATTGATGTGGTGAAGCGCATCTGGTTGGGCAACAAGTCTATAAGCCCCTGTTTTGCCAGGTTACCGATGGACCAAAAGACGGATATGGGGAAAGTGATTTATGCCAATTCCATTACCCTGACGCCGGGCACCGTATCGATGGATATTGAGAACGGTACAGTGTTGGTACACGCACTGACAGCAGAAAATATAGCCGAACTGAAGGGTGGTGAAATGAATCGGCGCGTTGCAGATCTGGAGCTTTAGATGCTGATTGCAAGTGCAGTGGCAATTCTGGTTGTGATGGCGATGGCCATTATCAGGGCATTGCTCGGCCCCACGATTTATGACCGCATTCTGGCTGTTAATCTGTTTGGCACCAAAACCGTACTGCTGATCGCAGTAATCGGTTTTTTGTTCGGTCGGCCCGATTTTCTGGATATTGCACTGGTGTATGCATTAATCAACTTCATCAGCATTGTTGGCGTGCTCAGGTATTTTGAATACAGCCGCAATGAAGAAGAGGGAGGGTCCCTCTGATGCTTGCCGGCATGGTGACTGTGTTGAGTTCTGCCTGTCTTTTATTGGGCGCTTTTCTGATTATTTCTGGTGCTGTCGGTGTGCTGAGGTTCCCCGATTTTTTTACCCGGATGCATGCTGCAGGCGTTACTGAAACGCTGGCTACTACACTGATTCTGCTCGGTCTTATGCTTTTTGCCGGATGGACCATTGTGTCTTTCAAGTTGCTGTTGATTTTACTGTTTATTCTAATCACGAGCCCGGTTGCTAGTCACGCACTGACAAAAGCGGCGCTCCATGGAAACCTTCAGCCTCTGGTCAATGAGAATAATGAACAATAGCTGTGGTACCCCAAACTGGTGGAGGTGGGCGCAGAGCATTTCTCCCGTCAGATACCCTGGTGGTACGCCTGAAGGAATAATGTTGATGACGAAGGGAGTGCTCCCATCGAACTAGTCCTGGATATTACGCTGCTGCTACTTCTGGTAGTCACCGCGCTGGCTATTGCCCGTCAGAGAGATCTGTTTGCCTGCGTGATGCTGGCGGGGATCTATGGTCTGTTGTCAGCGAGTTTCTTTGTCTCTATGGATGCTGTAGATGTGGCCTTTACCGAGGCGGCTGTGGGGGCAGGGGTTTTCCCCCTGCTGATGTTGACCGCGTTGACCGTTACCGGTCGCTATGAGCAGACAGCCCATCGGCGACCGCGGGCGGCTTTCTTTCTCGTGCTGGTGACCGGCGCCCTGCTGATATTGGGGACTCTGGACATGCCACCCTTCGGCTCCCCAGATGCCCCCGCACACACGCATGTCGCTGCGCGGTATATTCAGGTATCTCCCACTGAAATTGGTATTCCAAATATGGTGACATCGGTGTTGGCAGACTACCGTGCCTTTGACACCCTGGGGGAGGTGGTGGTGGTTTTCACGGCGGTGGTGGGTGTGCTGATTCTGCTGACGTCGGGAGAGCAGCGTCAACAGTCTTCCCCGGCAAATGCTGTTGAAACAATGCGCAGTCACATGATTCTTCGGGTGGTGAGCAAGATGCTGATTCCCCTCATGCTGCTGTTTGCGCTCTACGTCCAGTTTCATGGCGACTATGGCCCGGGTGGTGGCTTCCAGGCTGGCGTCATTTTTGCGGCGGCGATCATTCTGTACGCGATGTTGTTCGGTCTGGCCAAGGCCCAGGCGGCGATCAAGCCGTCAATCCTGCGATTGTTGGCGGCATTCGGGGTTTTACTCTACGGCGGAGTGGGGGTGGTCAGCTTTCTGACCGGCGCGAATTACCTGGACTACAGTCGTCTTGCCGCTGATCCTGTTGTGGGCCGGCACATCGGCATTCTCGCTATTGAATTGGGGGTGGGCATCACAGTGGCCGCTGCGATGATTCTGATTTTTTATGCGTTTGCCGGTTATGCCACCGGTCGAGCCGAGGCCGAATAATGTTGCCGGAGCTTTATAACTATTGGGTGGTAATCGTGCTGATGATGATCGGTTTTTATATCGTCATCGTGCAGGGCAACCTGATCAAGAAGCTGATTGGGCTGAATATTTTCCAGACCTCGGTTTTTATCTTTTATATCAGTGTCGGGAAAGTGGCGGGGGGCAGTGCCCCGATCCTTGCCGAGGGCGTGAGTGTCTATTCCAATCCGTTACCCCATGTGCTGATTCTCACCGCTATTGTGGTGGGTATCGCCACCATGGCGTTGGCGCTGGCACTGGTGGTCCGCATCAAGAATGCCTACGGCACGGTTGAGGAAGAAGAGTTACAGGAAAGAGACCTGCGGTGCTGAGCCATCTCCCTATTTTACAAGTGATTGTGCCCCTGCTGGCAGCACCGGCCTGTTTGTTGCTGGACAGGGCGCGCGCTGCCTGGCTGTTCGCCTGCATGGCCAGTCTTGTCTCAGTGGTAATCAGTGGTCTGCTGGTGTTCCAGGTTCATCAGTTTGGTACGTTGAGCTATAGCCTGGGGGGGTGGGATGCACCCTGGGGTATCGAATATCGCATCGATTTGTTGTCGGCCTACGTGCTGCTGATTGTCAGTGGTATTGGCGCACTGATGATGCTGGCTGCCAATACGGCTATCAGGATAGAAATTCCGTCAGAAAGACAGCCGCTGTTTTATGTGCTCTATTTGCTCTGTCTGGCGGGCCTGCTGGGTATTGTCGCCACCGGTGATATTTTCAATGTGTTCGTGTTTCTGGAAATTTCATCACTGGCAACCTATGCGCTGATTGCCCAGGGTCGAGACCGACGGGCGTTGTGGGCTGCCTATCAGTATCTGATTGTCGGTACGATCGGCGCCACATTCATTCTGATTGGCATCGGGTTTCTCTACAGTCTCACCGGCACCCTGAATATGCAGGATCT
>DDNV01000088.1:6591-7217 GCA_002341315.1 Cellvibrionales bacterium UBA2511 | reverse complement strand
CTGGCGAACCGGTTGCCGCAGCTGGAAAATTCCGCCACCGCGTTTACGGCATTTGCCTTTCTGATGGTGGGTGTCTGTCTGAAGCTGGCGCTGTTTCCGCTGCATTTGTGGCTGCCCAATGCCTACGCCTATGCGCCATCTATTGTCACAGCATTTCTGGCGGCTACGGCGACCAAGGTGGCGGTTTATCTGCTGATTCGTTTTCATTTTTCTGTGTTCGGTGTCGGATTTGCTGCGTCCGTATTGCCGCTGCACAGCATATTTCTGGTGCTCGGCCTGGCGGGGGTGTTCGTGGCATCCCTGGTGGCGATTCAGCAGCCCAATGTGAAACGCCTGTTCGCCTATTCCAGTGTGGCGCAGATCGGTTACATGATTATCGGCATCGGCATTGGCACTGCAACCGGGTTACAGGCAGCGCTACTGCATCTGTTCAACCATGCCCTGATGAAGGGAGCACTTTTTCTGGCACTGGCGGCGGTTGTGTTCCGTTTTGGCAGTGCCGATATACGGCATTTTGCAGGGCTGGGCCAGCGCATGCCCTGGACCATGGCCATTATCGTGATCGGCGGTCTGAGTTTGATTGGTGTGCCCGGCACCGTTGGTTTTATCAGCAAGTGGTATCTGGT
>DDNV01000088.1:960-6433 GCA_002341315.1 Cellvibrionales bacterium UBA2511 | reverse complement strand
TTTATCAGCAAGTGGTATCTGGTGCTGGCGGCGTTCGAACGCGACTGGTGGCCGCTGATTATTGCGGTGTTGCTGGGTTCTTTGCTGGCCGTTATTTATATCTGGCGATTGGTGGAAGTGGCCTATTTTCGGGAAGGTGAGGGTGAGGTCCGCGGAGAAGCACCGTTGTCGCTGTTGATTCCAACCGCCATATTGGCGCTGGCCAATATCTATTTTGGCATCGATACGCGCCTGCCGATCTATTTGTCAGACAGTGCCGCACAAATGCTGTTCGGAGGTAGCCCGTGACAGCACTAGTGGCCCTGCAGCTTACCCTGGTCGTACCGCTTTGCGGCGCGCTGCTGATCGCCCTGTGTGGCCGCTGGTCCAACCTCAGGGAAGCGGTGACCCTGTCCACGGCGGGCCTGCTCTTTTATCTGGTCATACAGGTATTCGGTGCCGTCGAACGCGGTGGAAATGAAGCTGCTGCGCTCTATGTGGAGTTATGGCAGATTCTGCCCGGCCTGCACATTGCCCTTCATTCGGAACCCCTGTCGATTCTCTTTGCGCTGGTGGCCAGTGGGCTGTGGATCGTCACTTCGGTTTATTCGATTGGTTATATGCGTGCCAATCAGGAAAAGCGCCAGACCCAGTTTTATGTGTGTTTTGCCGTCGCAATTTTCGGGGCGATGGGGGTGGCGTTTGCGGCCAACCTGCTGACCCTGTTTCTGTTCTATGAAGTATTGACCCTGTCCACGTATCCCCTGGTGGCCCACAAGGGCGACGACAAGGCCCGTGCCGGAGCAAGAACGTATCTCGGTATTCTGCTGGCGACCTCCATTGGATTGTTTTTGCCGGCCATGATGTGGACCTATTTTGTTGCCGGTACCCTGGATTTCCGTCCCGGCGGTATCCTCGAGGGTAATATCGGCGGCATTGGCGCCACCATCCTACTGTTGATGTTCATGTTCGGTATCGGCAAGGCCGCTCTGATTCCGGTGCATCGCTGGCTGCCAGCTGCGATGGTAGCGCCGACACCCGTGTCTGCCTTGCTTCATGCCGTGGCTGTGGTGAAAGCCGGTGTGTTCACCATCGCTAAAGTGGTGATCTACATTTTCGGGCTCGACTTCCTGGTGGATGTGCCACACGAAGTGATTGCCGTCTATATCGCCGGGTTTACCATTGTGGTGGCCTCCATACTGGCCCTCCGGCAAACCAATATAAAACGCATGCTGGCCTATTCGACGGTCTCGCAGTTGTCTTACATCGTCCTGGCGGTTCTGGTACTCACCCCGCTCTCTGAAATCGGGGCTATCGTGCATATCGTCGCCCACGCGGTGGCCAAGATCACACTGTTCTTTGCGGCGGGTGCGATCTATATCGCCAGCAAAAAAACCGAGATTAACCAGCTGGATGGCATCGGCTTTCGTATGCCTATCACCATGGCTGCGTTTGCGATAGCGGCACTCAGTATGATCGGTGTGCCGCCTACTGGTGGTTTTGTCTCGAAGTGGTACATGATTGCCGGCGCGTTTCAGATTGACAGTTATTTTGTGCTGGTGGTGTTGACACTTTCTACGGCACTTAATGCGGCCTATTTTCTGCCGATCATTTTCCGGGCCTATTTTCGCAAAGAGTCGGTTGCGCCACCGAAATCCCATGGCGAAGCGCCCCTGCCCATGGTGGGGGCCATCTGCGTCACGGCGTTGCTGACGCTGTTGGTATTCTTTCTGAATGGTCCGTTGGTTGCCTTTGAAATGGCAGTACTGGGGGTGCCCCGATGACCAACCGTAATAGCGCACCAAATGACGCGCAAAAAAGCTGGCTCTACCGGCCGGAAAATCATAAAAAACTCTGGTGGGGTTTTGGCCTGATACTGGCCGCGACGGTTGTTGTCCAGTTGTTTGTTTCGGTACACGGCCACTTCGGTTTTGATGGATGGTTCGGTTTCAGCGCTGCTTTTGGTTTTCTTTCATGTGCTCTGATGGTGGTATTCGCCAAACTGCTCGGATACCTTTTGAAACGGCCCGATAATTATTACGACGACGATGTTTGAATTAATTTTCCCGCCCGCATTCATTCTCATTCTCGGCGCTTTCCTGATCGGGCCGATAAGGGCTCCGTTGCGACCGTTGATTGTGCTGGGCGCACCGTTGCTGACACTCTATGCCATCTGGCAGATGGGCGACGGCATTCTGATGACGGCGCAGTTTCTCAATTACGAGATCCAGCTGATTGAGTCGAGCCCCCTACGTCGTCTGTTTGCGACTATTTTTGCCATCATGGCATTGGTTGGCGGGTTGTTTGCCTTCCGCCAGGCGAAATGGTGGGAGCTCGCCGCTGCCCAGGCCTACGCGGCGGGTGCTATCGGCGTTTCCTTTGCCGGGGATTTGATTACCATGTTCCTGTTCTGGGAGCTGATGGCCATTTTCTCGACCGTCGTGGTGTGGTGTGGTGGCACCGAGGGTGCGCGGAAAGCGGGGATACGCTATGCCATCATGCACCTAGTGGGCGGTGTACTGCTGAAAATCGGTATTGAGGGGGTGATGGTCCACACTGGTTCCATTGAGATTCAGCCGATCCCGCTGACCAATATTGATGGCTGGCTGATCCTGATAGGTGTGTTGATTAACGCTGCGGCACCGCCATTATCCGCCTGGCTGGCGGATGCATACCCGGAATCCAGCCCCAGTGGCTCGGTATTTTTATCCGCCTTCACCACCAAAACCGCTGTGCTGGCACTGATACTGTTGTTCCCGGGTCAGCAAATCCTGATCTGGATTGGTCTCTACATGATTTTCTACGGGATCATCTATGCCCTGCTGGAAAACGATATGCGCCGCATTCTGGCCTACTCTATCGTCAACCAGGTGGGTTTCATGGTCTGTGGTATCGGCATCGGTACCGAAATGGCCATCAATGGTGCGTCGGCCCATGCCTTTGCCCATATTATCTACAAGGCACTGCTGCTGATGTCCGCCGGGTCTGTGTTGTATATGACCGGGCGTCGCAAGTGCAGTGAATTGGGTGGGCTCTACCATTCGATGCCGCTCACTGCATTGTGTGGCATTATCGGTGCCCTGGCGATATCGGCATTCCCATTTACCTCGGGTTTCATCTCCAAGTCGATGATTTCCCAGTCCGCCGCTGACCAGCATTTAATGATGGTCTGGTTATTGTTGTTGGCGGCTTCTGCCGGTGTATTCCTGCATGCGGGTATCAAGTTTCCCTGGTTCGTGTTTTTCCAGAAGGATTCGGGTCTGCGCCCCAAGGACCCGCCCTGGAATATGCGTGCAGCCATGGTTTTGTTGGCCGCAGGCTGTATTTTACTGGGTGTCTTTCCCGAGTGGCTTTACAGATTGTTGCCCTATCCTGTGGATTATGTGCCCTATACGGCATCGCACCTGGTGACCCAGCTGCAATTACTGCTGTTTTCCGGGCTGGCTTTCTTTGCCTTGTTGCCGTTGATGAAGCGCACCCTGACTATCAGTCTCGACTTTGACTGGGTGTATCGTCGGCTGATCCTGTCTCTGATAAACCGATTGATCAGTCTCCTCTCTCATCTCAATACAGCTTTGCGAAACATTTCGAGCCGGGTGTTTTCCATCATCTGGTCCTATATAGGCAAACATCATGGTCCCGAAGGGATGCTGGCGCGCACCTGGCCAACAGGCAGTGTCGTGACCTGGGTTGTGGTACTGCTTACCGTCTTCCTGCTGTTCAGTATCTATTGAGTCCAACGAATAAAGTTTTCCCTGTTTCACGCGGGTTTTACATCCTTGAAACCAACTTCTCCACCGGCAAATGTGCTATAAGGCGCCATGAAAATTCCGAAACGTTTACAGCCTCTGGTTGACGATGGTCTGGTGGATGAAGTTGTCCGCCAGATGATGAGTGGCAAAGAGGCAACCGTCTACATGGTACGCAGTGGCGGCGAGCTCCGCTGTGCGAAAGTCTATAAAGAAGCGGATAAACGCAGCTTCAAAAAAGCAGTGCAGTATCAGGAAGGCCGGAAAGTGCGCAGTGGACGCCGTGCCAGAGCCATGGAAAAGGGCACCCGTTACGGTCGCGAGCAACAGGAGGAAACCTGGCAGAATGCCGAGGTGTCAGCCTTGTATCGGCTGGCTGCTGCCGGGGTGCGGGTACCGGAACCTTTCGGCTGTGTCGATGGTGTGTTGCTGATGGAATTGGTCACTGACGCTGACGGCGATGTGGCGCCGCGACTCAGTGAAATTACCATGCCCAGCCATCAGGCTATCACCGACCATGGTTTGCTGATGCGTGAGGTGGTGCGCATGCTCTGTGCCGGTCTGGTACACGGTGACCTGTCTGAGTTTAACGTGCTGCAGGATGCGTCTGGCCCTGTCATCATTGATTTGCCTCAGGCAGTCGATGCCTCTGCCAATAATCACGCTGAGTTTATGCTGGAGCGCGATGTTCAGAAAATTACCGAGTATTACGCGCAATTCGCTCCCGAATTGCTGGAGACCCGGTTTGGCAAGGAAATCTGGGCGTTATATGAGGCCGGTGACTTGCATCCCGATGTGCCACTGTCCGGTTATTTTGCAGAAGATCTGCAAAATGCTGATGTGGCAGAGGTGCTGGATGTGATCAGCTATGCTCTCAGTGAAGAGGAGGAGCGACAACAGCGTCGTCGTGATGCAGAGGATAGTGACTAACCCCGATTTACGGTAAGTTTGTAAACAATGCCTGCTCAGCCTGGCTGAGGGATCAGAGAACCATTAAACCTCATTGTTTTTTATAAATATTTTTGGCTGCCCCTCGACGCATTGCCGACAACTGCGTATAGTCCGCAGCCTTCGTTACACCATCTTTTTTCGTTTTATCGCGCCCAGGATATTCCCTTGATCTCGACCGCTAACATCACTATGCAGTTTGGTGCCAAGCCGCTGTTTGAAAACATCTCCGTTAAATTTGGTGAAGGTAATCGCTATGGCCTGATCGGTGCCAATGGCTGTGGTAAATCCACCTTCATGAAGATTCTGGACGGCAGTCTTACGCCCACCTCCGGCAACGTGTCCATCACACCGAATGAGCGGGTTGGTACGTTGCATCAGGATCAGTTTGCCTTCGAAAAATACCGGGTCATCGACACGGTCATCATGGGTCACGCGGAACTTTGGGAAGTGAAGCAGGAGCGCGACCGGATTTACAGCCTGACGGAAATGACCGATGCCGATGGCATGAAGGTGGCGGAACTGGAAGCCCGGTTTGCCGAAATGGATGGTTATACCGCCGAGAGCAGAGCCGGCGATTTTCTGCTGGGCGCGGGTATCGCCGAAGCCCTTCACGAGGGACCGATGAGCGATGTGGCCCCTGGCCTGAAGTTGCGGGTCCTGTTGGCCCAGGCACTGTTTTCCGACCCGGATATCCTGCTGCTGGATGAGCCTACCAACAACCTCGATATCAATACCATTCGCTGGTTGGAAGGTGTGCTCAACGAGCGCAAGAGCACCATGGTGATCATTTCCCA
>DDNV01000088.1:413-746 GCA_002341315.1 Cellvibrionales bacterium UBA2511 | reverse complement strand
GTGATCATTTCCCACGACCGCCATTTTCTCAACGCCGTTTGTACGCATATGGCCGATATTGATTACGGCGAACTGCGGCTCTATCCCGGCAATTACGATGATTTCATGACGGCGTCGACTATGGCCAGAGAGCGCCTGCATTCTGAAAATGCCAAAAAATCTGCCCAGATTGCCGATTTGCAGCAATTCGTCAGTCGCTTCTCGGCTAACGCATCAAAGGCCAAGCAGGCGACGTCCAGAGCCAAGCAGATCGAAAAAATCAAACTCGATGAAGTGAAGGCCTCCAGCCGGATGAGCCCCTATATCCGCTTCAAGCAGGAGAAAAAACTCCAT
>DDNV01000088.1:0-226 GCA_002341315.1 Cellvibrionales bacterium UBA2511 | reverse complement strand
TCAGCAAGGGCAACCTGATTCTGGAGGCTGGCTCCAGACTGGCCATTATTGGCGAAAACGGTGCCGGTAAAACCACATTGTTGCGATGCCTGATGAACGAGCTGACCCCTGATCATGGCAAAATCAAGTGGTCGGAAAACGCCGCGCTCGGTTATTGTCCCCAGGACAGCACGGCGGATTTTGATTCTGACCTGACACTGTTTGACTGGATGAGCCAATGGCGGAA
>DDNV01000008.1:13554-18009 GCA_002341315.1 Cellvibrionales bacterium UBA2511 | reverse complement strand
TGAAAGAGAAAGCGGGTTTTTTTGCCATTGCTATCGAGCAGGATGAACTGGCGTTCCGGGAAGCATATCGCGAGCGGTATACCGGGCAAACCCGGACCTGTCCCCACATCAATGATACGCATTCCCTTTACTCGCGTAGCTATACTGAGGCTATCCAGCAAATGATGAGTAACCATCATTTCGGGGTCGCGGATAGCGGTCAAGTTGTAGGCGTTATTCCACTGTTGCAATAACGACAGGTAGGCAAAAAGTGCATGGATCTGCTCATCCTTCAGGGCTAAACCCAGCGTTTCCAGCCCATCCCGAAGTATCTGTTCCCGACCTGGCATCTAGGAAGCGATCTTCTTTTCAACCATGGATTTTCGCTTGAGATAGATCAGTAGCAGGGATATTGCCGCTGGTGTGACACCCGGTATACGAGAGGCCCTCGACAGGGTATCCGGGCGTGCGGCCATCAACTTCTGCTTGACCTCGTTGGACAACCCCTTGACCTCACTGAAGTCAAAATCGGCAGGTATCGGGGTGTTTTCCTGACGCTGCATGCGAGCAATTTCGTCCTGCTGGCGTGCGATGTAACCGGCATACTTGGCATCTATCTCAACCTGTTCGGCCACCTCCCCGGCAATATCCAACGGCGCTTCCTGCAGTGATTGAATATCGTCGTAATGCAGCTCCGGTCGTTTCAACAGTTCGAAGAAACTGTATTCATGCATTGGCACAGAGCCGGTTTTTTCGGCAATCATTGCTGCCTGGGGACTGCCAGGCTGGACCCAGCAACTCTTCAATCGCTGCTGCTCTCGCGCTACCGCTTCACTTTTTTCACAGAAGCGCTGCCAACGTTGATCATCAACCAACCCCAACTCCCGCCCTTTTTCGGTGAGCCGCATGTCCGCATTGTCCTGCCGCAACAACAATCGGTATTCAGCGCGACTGGTAAACATCCGATAGGGTTCGTGCGTCCCCATGGTGATCAGGTCATCTACCAGCACGCCAATATAGGCTTCATCGCGTCGGGGACACCATGGCGCCATTTCGCGACTCTGTAGCCCGGCATTCAAACCAGCCAATAAGCCCTGGGCGGCAGCTTCCTCATACCCAGTCGTGCCGTTAATCTGCCCAGCAAAGAATAACCCGTCAATATGTTTGCTCTCCAATGAGTACTGTAAATCCTGCGGATTGAAATAGTCGTACTCAATGGCATAACCAGGTCGGGTTATATGCGCGTTTTCAAAGCCGGCTATTGATCGAACCAGCTCCATTTGCACATCAAAAGGCAAGCTGGTCGAAATTCCATTGGGGTAGAGCTCATGGGTTGTCAGCCCCTCTGGTTCGATGAATATCTGATGACTTTGCTTGTCAGCAAAACGGACTACCTTGTCTTCGATGGAAGGGCAGTACCGTGGGCCAACGCCCTCAATTACACCGGTATACATCGGTGAACGGTCCATTCCACCACGAATAATTTCATGGGTGCGCTCGTTGGTGTAGGTAATGTAACAACAGGTTTGCTGCGGGTGCTGAGAGGTATCTCCGAGAAATGACATGACAGGTTCCGGCGTATCGCCCCACTGGACCTGAAGCCCCTCAAGATTGACGCTTCTCGCATCGATTCTTGGCGGCGTGCCAGTCTTTAATCGGTCAACCCGCAGGGGTAACTCCCGGAGCTTTGCCGCCAACCCCATTGCAGGAGGATCCCCGGCCCGCCCCCCGGCATAGTTTTCCATCCCGATATGAATTTTTCCGGCAAGGAAGGTGCCCGCTGTCAAAACAATGGTTTTCGCCTCAAAACGCAACCCCATCTGCGTCACCACACCGCTCACCCGGGTGCCGGACATAATCAGATCTTCAGCTGCCTGCTGGAAAATCCACAAATTGGGCTGATTCTCCAGAACTTGTCGGACAGCTGCCTTGTATAAAATACGGTCTGCCTGGGCTCTGGTTGCCCTGACAGCCGGGCCTTTTCGGGCATTGAGCGTTCGAAACTGAATGCCGCTGAGATCCGTTGCACGAGCCATGACACCACCCAGGGCATCCACTTCCTTCACCAGATGACTTTTGCCGATCCCGCCAATCGCAGGGTTACAGGACATCTGTCCTAAAGTTTCAATGTTATGTGTGAGCAAAAGGGTCTTACAGCCCATTCGAGCTGCAGCCAAGCAGGCTTCAGTGCCGGCATGGCCGCCACCAATAACAATGACATCGAACTTTTCCGGGTAATACATGGGCAAAAGACTATTCTCTGGTTTTTTAATCAAGGGCAGGGAGTATAAAGTAAATTGCCTATAAATTAACCGTTTCGTTGTTTCCATACTGCACACAGATTCCCCGCTCCGGGGACTGTGTGCAGTCAAACACCGGGCAATTATAAAAATAGATCAAGTATATTTTCTTTATATAGATATTAATAAGTAGTAGTTATATATATACAACGGTTAATCTGTGGTTATATTTAAATATATATTTATTATCAATAACTTACTGGCGATTAAAAACACTTGGTAAGTTGCTTTGAAAGGGCTCCTTTGCTTTGTGTAACCTGTGGGTGAATATGCCAGTTGTGCACAGCTGTTATTTATCATGAGTTACCCACAATTCAGTTCATAGGTAATCCACTGAATTTTCCCGTGAGTTACCCACAGTTTTAACACAGATGTGGATAACCGGGTTTTAACCACTGGCCAGCCTGTGGGTAAGTTTACTTCCGGGTTATTTGCTTGCGGGTAAATATCTTTGATTGATCTGGCACCGGATATTCTTTAAAATCCCCCGCCCTTTGAAGGTAACAGGCCAGCTTAAGGAAGTACGCCATGAAAAGAACATTCCAGCCCAGTGTATTAAAGCGCAAGCGTACCCACGGATTTCGTGCACGCATGGCAACAAAAAATGGTCGCCAGCTAATAAACCGTCGCCGGGCCAAGGGCCGGAAGCGTCTGGCCGCCTGATTGTTACCCTCGACCAGGGCAGTCCTGTGCCCGAGAGTTCTTTTGGCAGAAACAAGCGTCTATTAACAGCCCGGGCTTACCAGGCTGTTTTTTCTGATACCTGTTACAAAGTTGCACATCCCAATCTTTTATTGCTGGCCAGGCCTAACGGGCTCTGCCAGCCACGTCTCGGTCTCGTGGTAGCAAAAAAAAACATTCGTCGATCGGTAGATCGCAATCGCGTAAAGCGAGTCGTTCGTGAAACATTTCGTCACTCTCAAAGTCTCCTTGATTCTCTGGATATCGTATTTTTGGCGCGTCAGGGCATGGATCGTTTGACACCCAGGGAGCAAACCGACCTACTGGAAAACAGTTGGCGACGGTTATCACGAAAGCTTCAGGCAGAACAGTAATCATGCGTTCATTATTATTGGCTATGCTGAGGGGCTATCAGTACCTGATAAGCCCTCTGTTGGGAAAAAACTGTCGGTTTTATCCCAGTTGTTCCTGTTATGCAGAAGAGGCCATCAAAGTGCATGGTATTTCAAAGGGGGTCTACCTTGGGTTTCAGCGTCTGTTAAAGTGTCACCCCTTTCACGCGGGTGGCTATGATCCCGTACCGCAATCTGAAAAAGAAAAGAGTTAAATGACTATGGATTGGCAACGTTCATTACTGATAGCTGGCATGCTGGTAGTGCTTTATATGTTGTTTCTTGAGTGGGATACCTTTCAGAGTACTCAACAGGCAAACCAGAGCCCTGTTTCTGAAGAAACTGTTTTAACCCCGGAAATGGCGCAAATACCCAGTGAGACAACATCGGCTTCTGCTAATAACGAAATACCAGCACTACAAAACGATACTTCCACGGTAACGCCAACACCCGTTGAATCGACAGCACCGAAAACGACGGAAGACCGTTTGTTATCTGTATCCACAGATGTGCTCAATGTGCTGATTGACACCCGGGGTGGCGATATTGTTCGGGTGGCGTTGCCAGAACACTTGACGGAGCTGGAAGAGGATTCCTCGCCTTTTGTACTGCTCAACCAGACAGCCAGTACGACTTATATTGCACAAAGCGGCTTGATCGGAGCCGACGGCACAGATAACACGGAAGGGCGTCCGCTCTTCAAGGCTGCAAAAAATGACTATCAACTCGCTGGAGATTCTGACCAGCTCCAGGTTGACATGGTTTTCCAGCAGAATGACGTGATCATTACCAAACGGTTCACCTTTAGCCGGGGCGATCATCTGATCCAGGTGAGTTATCTGGTCAACAATCGGGGTACTGATAACTGGAAGGCGGGCTTGTTTGGCCAGATCAAGCGCGACAGTCATGAGCCCCAGGTGGCTACCGGAATGGGGATGAACCCCTATGTAGGTGCAGCGCTACGGACTACAGAAGAAAACTACAAAAAGCTCGATTTCGGTGATCTCGCTGAAAAACCCTTCAAGGACAGCCTGACAGGTGGCTGGGTTGCGATGATTCAACACTATTTCATCAGTGCCTGGATTCCGGATCAATCAACAACC
>DDNV01000008.1:3648-13478 GCA_002341315.1 Cellvibrionales bacterium UBA2511 | reverse complement strand
TTTTCACTGCGTCAGCTTGGCAATCAGGCTCTTTATGCCATCGGTTTTACTTCGCCTCAGAAATTAGTTGAACCCGGCACTACCGGGGAGTTCAGGGCCGAATTTTATGCTGGCCCCAAAGATCAATACAGGCTGGAAAAGATTTCCCCTTACCTTGATTTGACCGTGGATTACGGTTGGCTCTGGTGGGTTTCCAAACCGTTGTTCTGGGTGCTCTACCAGCTGCACGAATTGATCGGAAATTGGGGTTGGTCGATTATTCTTTTGACCATCTTCATCAAGGCGGCATTCTACAAACTGTCAGCTACCAGCTATCGTTCCATGGCGAACATGCGTCGCTTGCAGCCAGAAATGATGCGCCTGAAAGATCTCTACGGGGATGATCGCCAGAAACTCTCCCAGGAGACAATGAACCTGTACAAGCGTGAAAAGGTTAATCCCATGGGTGGGTGCCTGCCAATCCTAGTGCAGATGCCGGTTTTCATTGCGCTTTATTGGGTGTTGTTTGAGAGTGTGGAGTTGCGACATGCGCCCTGGATACTCTGGATTCAGGATTTATCCGTCAAGGATCCGCTGTTTATCCTGCCGTTGCTCATGGGTGCCAGCATGTTTATTCAACAGAAGTTGAATCCCACGCCTCCAGACCCTACTCAAGCAAAAATCATGCAAATGATGCCAATTGCCTTTACTTTTTTCTTTATGTTTTTTCCGGCCGGCCTGGTGCTTTACTGGACAGTAAACAACCTTCTTTCGATCCTTCAACAGTGGATGATCACCCGTCAGATAGAAGCGGCTTCAGCGAAAAAGAAATAAATACTTCAAGGCTCCTCCGGGAGCCTTTTTGGTGATACATGAACAGCCCCAGTCACGATCAGGATGTTATTGTCGCAGTGGCGACTCCACCGGGCCGCGGTGGGGTCGGCGTGATACGTATTTCAGGGGCCGCACTGGGTCCCTTTGTCGAGGGGTTAATTGGGAAGAGCCTGGAATCCCGCAAAGCTGTTTTTACAGACTTTCACGACGGCAATTCTCAGGTGATTGATCGCGGTCTGGCGATCTATTTTCCTGCACCCCATTCCTTTACCGGAGAGCATGTGCTCGAACTGCAGGGGCATGGTGGTCCGGTTATCATGGATATGCTGCTACAGCGGGCCGTTGAGCTGGGAGCCAGGCTGGCCTTGCCCGGCGAGTTCTCACAACGTGCTTTTCTCAATGACAAGCTCGATCTGACCCAGGCCGAAGCCATTGCCGATCTCATAGATGCCACCTCAGTGCAGGCTGCCCGTTGTGCAGTCCGCTCTCTGCAGGGGGCTTTCTCCACAAGCATCCACCAATTACTGGAGGCATTGACCGCTCTGCGGGTTTATGTGGAAGCGGCCATTGATTTTCCCGAGGAAGAAATCGACTTTTTGGCTGATGGCCGGGTCAGCGCAGATCTGCATGAGATTGTTACCCGGTTTGATGGGGTTTTTGATCAAGCAAAACAGGGTGCCCTGTTGAAAGAGGGTATGACTGTCGTTATTGCAGGTAAGCCCAATGCCGGCAAGTCCAGTTTACTCAATGCGCTGTCGGGTAGGGACAGTGCAATAGTCACTGATATAGAGGGGACCACCAGGGATTTATTACGCGAAGAGATCAGTCTGGACGGGATGCCGCTGCATATCATCGACACAGCGGGCTTGCGCGAGTCTGGTGACCCGATTGAGCAGGAAGGTATCCGTCGCGCCTGGCAGGCAATAGAAGAGGCGGATCGGGTTCTGTTTGTGGTGGATAGCAGCCAACCCTATTCGCTGGATCCACAAAAGAACTGGCCGGAGTATTTTAGGAGGTTTCCACAGGCCGAAAATATCAGTTTCATCTTGAATAAAGCGGATGTGTCAGACATTCCGGTGGGCATCACAGAGAATCAGGGGCATCCGGTAGTGACAATCTCGGCCAAACAGAACCATGGGCTGAATTACCTGGTTGACCATCTCAAGCAGTGCATGGGTTATTCGGGTAGCGAGACGGGGAGTTTTAGCGCCAGACGGCGCCACCTTGATGCCTTGCAGCGTACCCAGCAATACCTGTGTAGTGGCGAAAAACAACTCAATGAGGCTGGTGCGGGCGAGTTACTTGCCGAAGATTTGCGTTTGGCCCAGCAGTGCCTGGCTGAAATTACAGGTGAATTTACCCCGGATGATCTACTGGGCGAAATTTTTTCCAGTTTTTGCATCGGAAAATGACTTTATTGGGACGGACAGTCATTAATCACTGCAGGCCAGTAACACCGCCTGCCCACTAGATCTCTTTGACAGCAAATCCCCAGTAAACACACATTTTGATAACAGGTTATCCACAGTTTTTGATTAAAAAACAACCATTACAAACTTTTTTTCTGTGTATAACATAAAACCTATTGCATTAGATAACTTGCTGATAAATATAACTATAATTAGTTTTCTCTCTGTTATGGTAATGCCAGATAGGTGTGGATAACCGAGTCTTTTATCGCTAGACTGGGTCCATAAAAACAACACGAAGTATCCGCATTTTCGTGCCGCCTACAAAGCTAAGAAGGGGTTTGGTTTGGCTCAAATTTTATGGGAAAAGTGTCTAGGTTATCTTCAGGAAGAGTTGCCAGCACAACAATTCAATACCTGGATAAGGCCACTAAAACTCGATACCTCACAATCTACAGGGTCGACCACCACAAACAGTGTCTGTCTGCTGGCACCCAATCGTTTTGTGAAAGACTGGGTGTCGGACAAATTTCTTGATCGGATAGTCGATATTTATCAGCAGGTTTGCGGGGAGCGATGTGCGGTAACCGTGGAATCAGGGGTCCTGGAAAGGGAGCGTGGTGTAGCTGTTTCGAAGCCATCTACTGATATAGAGGTTGATACTGCTGTTTCAGATCCGGTGCCAGCTACTGTTCCACCCCGACCTCAAACACATTCAGCCACAAGAAACAGTGGTATTGAGGGTGGCCTGAATCATCAGAGCAATATAAATGAAGTTTTTACCTTTTCTTCGTTTGTAGAGGGGAAATCAAATCAGCTGGCACTGGCTGCTTCGAAGCAGATTGCTGAAAATCCCGGTGGGTCTTATAACCCCCTCTTTATCTACGGTGGGGTTGGGTTGGGTAAAACTCACCTGATGCATGCTGTGGGTAATGCGTTGCGCCTGCAGAAGCCCAATGCAAAAATTATTTATCTGCATTCTGAGCGTTTTGTTGCGGATATGGTCAAGGCATTGCAGTTAAATGCTATCAACGATTTCAAGCGCTTCTACCGTTCCGTGGATGCTTTGTTGATTGATGACATCCAATTTTTTGCAGGCAAGGAGCGATCTCAGGAGGAGTTTTTTCATACCTTCAATGCACTCCTTGAGGGCGGTCAGCAAATGATACTGACCTGTGACCGTTACCCAAAAGAAATCAATGGTCTTGAAGAGCGCCTCAAATCCCGTTTCGGGTGGGGGCTGACTGTTGCGGTAGAGCCCCCGGAACTGGAAACCCGCGTAGCGATTCTTATTAAAAAGGCCCACCAGGCAAAGGTTGAGTTGCCGACCGATGCTGCTTTTTTTATTGCCCAGCGTATCCGGTCAAATGTGCGAGAGCTTGAAGGTGCTTTAAAAAGAGTTATAGCAAGTGCCCACTTTACCGGTAGGCCAATAGATATAGACCTTATTCGTGAATCACTTCGGGATCTCCTAGCCCTGCAGGACAAGCTGGTGACCATCGATAATATCCAGCGGGTGGTATCTGAATATTACAAGGTTAAACTGTCTGAGCTTCTTTCAAAACGCAGAAGCCGGTCAATTGCCAGACCACGGCAGGTGGCAATGGCCCTGGCCAAGGAGCTGACAAATCACAGTTTGCCGGAAATAGGGGAGGCCTTTGGTGGCCGGGATCATACAACGGTCCTCCACGCATGCCGGAAGGTCAAGGAGTTGCAGGAAACGAGTCGTGATATAGGTGAGGACTTCAAGCAACTACTACGGGCATTGACCACCTGATTGTCAGACGACAAAAACTGTTCCCGGAATCCAGGATAGATCATAATAGTAGCCCTCAGATAACCGGCCCTATTTACTTGTTGGAAGATAGCTAATGAAGTTCACCGTATCGCGAGAAGATTTTCTAAAGCCCCTGCAGTTGGTAGTTGGCGTTGTTGAAAGACGTCAGACCTTACCCATCCTATCGAATGTGCTGATTGGATTGAGTGACGGTCGTCTATCGTTAACTGGAACGGATCTTGAGGTGGAAATTCTTGGTTATCTGGATCTGGGTGATAGTCCGGTTATAGATGGTGAAATCACGGTGCCCGGTCGAAAATTGATGGATATTTGTCGTTCTTTGCCCGAGGGTGCAGAGTTGACTATTTCGGTGGATGCGGGTCGTGCAACTGTTACGAGTGGTAGGAGCCGTTTTACCCTGTCAACACTGCCGGCAAATGAATTTCCGAGTGTAGAAGATGGCCCTGGTAACAGGGAGTTTTCCCTGAGTCAGCAAACCTTTAAACAATTGCTGGATAGCACAGCATTTGCCATGGCTCAGCAGGATGTACGTTACTATCTGAATGGCATGCTGCTTGAGGTCGGTGAAGGCCGGGTCCGGGTGGTTGCAACCGATGGCCACCGGTTGGCCATGCGTGACGCACCCCTGGAGAATCTTGACAGCGACGCGATTCAGGTCATTATCCCGCGCAAGGGTGTTTTGGAGCTGTCCCGCCTGCTCGTTGAAGATGCCGGGGTTGAAGTTGTACTTGGCAATAATCACATACGGGTTTCAACACCAGAATTTCGTTTTACTTCAAAATTGGTTGATGGCGCCTATCCTGACTATCAGCGTGTCTTGCCCAAGGGTGGCAATAAACAACTCACCGGTCGGAGGGAGGAGCTGCGGCAGGCATTTAGTCGCACCGCGATCCTTTCCAATGAAAAGTACCGCGGTGTGCGTTTGCTTCTCAGTGATGGCCTGCTGACGTTGACAGCGAATAACCCGGAGCAAGAGGAAGCCCAGGAAGACGTAGCCGTTAACTATGACGCTGGTGAATTGGAAATAGGTTTTAATGTCAGCTATGTCATTGATGTGCTTAATGTCTTACGTGGGGAGGAGGTCCGCTTTACCCTGTCCGATGCAAACAGCAGTGCGCTGATTGAAGACCCCGCGACTGCGGGCGCTGTCTACGTGGTCATGCCGATGCGCCTATAGAGCGTGTCTGTTTTGGATATAACAATCGACGCAGTCAATGTATCTTAAACAGTTGCATGTGCACGGATTGAGAAATTTGAAGCACATTCAGCTGTCTCTTTCTCCGCAAGTGAATCTTTTCCACGGTCCCAACGGTAGTGGCAAGACCAGCATTCTCGAGGCGATTTTTCTGTTGGGTCGTGGTCGTTCCTTCCGAAGCCGTATTCTCAACACCGTCATAAATACCCAAGAGCAGGTCTGCACCGCGTATGGTTTGCGCGAATCTTGCGGTGTTTCAACGCCGATAGGTATTTCTCGTGGTCGCCAAGGCGATTTCTTATTCAAAATAAATGGACAACAAATTTCTGCCGCATCGGCTCTTGCTGAAACTTTGCCATTGTTGCTTTTAAATGCCGAGGGCTTTGACCTGATTGGTGGTGGCCCACAATATCGTCGCCGATTTATCGATTGGGGTGTGTTCCACGTGGAACACAACTACAAACAGTTGGTACGACGCTACCAGCGTGTATTGAAACAACGCAATTCGCTAATGCGACATGATAGAATAGACGAACAGTTGTTGGCTGTATGGGATACTGAATTTGTCGATCTCGCGCAACAGATAAATACCTCGAGAAATGCCTACCTCAATGATTTGTTGCCCATAGTCAAACAGGTGGCTTGTGAGCTGTCTGAGGGTTTGGCTGATGTGGACTTCATTGTTAATCCTGGCTGGGATGAGGCGGTGGGTTTGACGGAGGTGCTACTGAAAGATCGCCAGAGAGATCGCCTGCTAAAAACTACCCATCATGGCCCCCACCGTGCGGATTTACGGATCAGGATAAAGAAACAGAATGCCAGCGATATTCTATCTCGCGGGCAGCTAAAAGTGCTGGCGACGGCTATGCAAGTTGCACAAGGCTATCTTTTTTATAATAAAACCGGTCGGTCCGGGCTTTATTTGATAGATGACCTGCCGGCAGAACTGGATCTAAAACACAGACAGCAGGTTTGTGAAAAGCTTAGTGTCCTCGGTGCTCAAATATTCGTTACGGGCGTAGAGCGGAGGGATCTTTTGGACCTCTGGCCAGAGACAACAAGCGAACTTAGGTTGTTCCACGTGGAACAGGGTTCTGTTCGGGAAGAGCATTGCACTGAGTAATCTACATCCAGAAATTAATATGATTGTTAGGGGCTTTACCCATGACTGATGAACAAAATAGCTATGATTCTTCCAGTATCAAGGTTCTAAAGGGCCTCGATGCTGTAAGAAAACGCCCGGGGATGTATATCGGCGATACTGATGATGGTACCGGTTTGCACCACATGGTGTTTGAAATTGTTGATAACTCCATTGATGAGGGACTTGCAGGCCATTGCTCAGAAATCAGGGTAATAATCCATCCCGATGAGTCCATATCAGTGTCCGACAATGGCCGGGGTATACCCACGGAATTGCACGAAGAGGGCGTGTCTGCTGCTGAAGTCATTATGACGGTGCTTCACGCCGGTGGAAAGTTTGACGACAACACCTATAAGGTGTCCGGCGGGTTGCACGGAGTTGGGATTTCAGTGGTCAATGCATTGTCAGCTGAACTAAAGCTGACTATCAGGCGTGGTGGGCACATTTACGAACAGGTTTACCGCCACGGCGTACCGCAGGAGCCTTTGGCGGTGGTCGGTGATACGAGTGAAACCGGCACGACGATTCACTTTGTCCCCTCCACAGAGACCTTTACCAATATCAAGTTTCATTACGAAATTTTGGCCAAACGCCTCCGGGAGCTGTCATTCCTTAATTCAGGTGTGCGTATTGTGCTGCTTGATGAGCGGAGCGGTAAAGAGGACATCTATCAGTATGAGGGTGGACTCAAGGCCTTCGTGGAATATTTGAATACCAATAAAGCCACGATTAATCAGGTGATGCATTTTGATGTTCAGCGCGAGGATGGGACCGGTGTCGAGGTGGCCCTGCAGTGGAATGACAGTTTTCAGGAAAATATCTTCTGTTATACCAACAACATTCCCCAACGCGATGGTGGTACCCACTTGGCTGGATTTCGGGCAGCTTTAACGAGAAGCCTCAATACCTATATCGAAAAAGAGGGGCTCGGAAAAAACGCCAAAGTGAATACCACGGGCGATGATGCCCGGGAAGGGCTGACGGGGATTGTTTCTGTTAAGGTGCCCGATCCAAAATTTTCCTCACAAACAAAAGACAAACTGGTCAGTTCAGAAGTAAAAACCGCTGTTGAGCAAGAGATGGGCAGCAATTTTATGGACTACCTTTTGGAAAATCCCCAGGATGCCAGAAGTATTGTCAATAAAATGGTGGATGCCGCCAGGGCGAGAGAGGCCGCGCGTAAAGCCCGTGATATGACTCGTCGCAAGGGTGCTTTGGATATCGCCGGATTGCCTGGGAAACTGGCAGACTGCCAGGAAAAAGACCCGGCCTACTCCGAGCTGTACCTTGTGGAGGGTGATTCTGCGGGTGGCTCAGCCAAGCAGGGTCGGGACCGCCGAACTCAAGCCATTCTTCCCCTGAAGGGGAAAATCCTCAATGTAGAAAAAGCCCGTTTCGATAAAATGTTATCGAGTGCTGAGGTGGGCACACTAATTACCGCTCTGGGTTGTGGCATTGGTACGGAAGAATTCAATCCAGATAAGCTTCGTTACCATACGATTTTGATCATGACGGATGCCGATGTCGATGGTTCTCACATCCGCACCCTGTTACTCACTTTTTTCTTCCGTCAAATGCGTGAGCTGGTGGAAAGGGGACACATCTATATCGCTCAACCACCGCTGTATAAAATCAGCAAGGGAAAACAGGAGCAATATCTTAAAGATGACCAGTCTCTGACTGCCTTTCTGACACAGTCTGCCCTCGAATCGGCAAGTCTTCATGTGACGGCAGAAGCCCCGCCAATCAGCGGCCCTGCATTGGAAAGCCTGGTTGCTGACTATCGCCGTGTCATGAATATTATTGATCGGATGTCGCGAGTTTATCCGGAAAGCGTTCTGAAAAAATTGATTGATATGCCACACCTTGAGTCTCGTCAACTTTCAGATCGGGCAGTTGTCGAGCAATGGAGTGAAAAACTGGCCGGTTCGTTTGAGCAGGACAATATTGCCGGTAGCCACCGTTACAAGGTGAGCGTTATTGAGGACCCGGAACGCCATACCTTTTTGCCGGTCGTTGAGCTGACCGCCCATGGCGTGCCGACCAATTACCGCTTTAACCATGAATTTTTTGCTTCGGGCGAATACGGTGCGATCGTCGCATTGGGCAGACAGTTGCATGGCTTGATTGAAGAGGGCGCGTATGTTCAGAGGGGTGATCGCAGTAAACCGGTCACCAGTTTTAGTGAAACCCTTACCTGGCTAATGGGTGAATCGCGCCGTGGTTACAATGTTCAGCGCTACAAAGGGCTGGGAGAAATGAACCCTGAACAGCTTTGGGATACCACCATGAATCCGGAAACCCGTCGAATGCTCAGAGTGACGATTGAAGATGCGATTGCTGCAGATCAGATGTTCAATACGCTGATGGGTGATCAGGTGGAACCACGTCGGCTATTTATTGAAACCAATGCATTATCGGTAACCAATCTTGATGTATAACTGATTGATTTATAAATAAAAAACCCGGCCATTGGTCGGGTTTTTTTATGGCCTGTTTACCTGTACGCAGGCCGCTCTATTCTTCGTGATCCCGCCACACATCGCCATCCGTTTTCCGGCGACCGCGATTTTCCCTACGATCGACTTTGCTGGGTTCAAAGCGAATATCCTCACGCCTATCGGGGCTTTTCCGGCGCTGCACTTTGCGTCGATCTTCTCCAATATAAGCACCTTTATCTAGATCTTTCATGCATAAAACCCACGCTTGTTGTGGACAGTCACACAAGTCAGTGTAGGAGTGTATGGGTAGAAAATCTAACAGCTTGTGATGAAAAACTTACTGGTCGGCCAATTTTAGCTGCTGTGTCTCAATCCAGTCTTTAACCTGTTCTGTCACAGCCTGACTGTTGCTTTCCGGTGTCACAAGAATGGGCTTGCCAATAATGACATGGATCGTACCCGATCGTTTCATCAGTTGCCGGGCTGGCCAGCAATAGCCCGCATTATGCGCTACCGGAATGATGGGCACACCCGCTGCAATCGCCAGGGCGGCGCCACTTCGACCATACTTGCCAATTTTACCAAAAGGGATGCGGGACCCCTCTGGATAAATAACGACCCGATTCCCTTCGCCGATACGTTGTGTGCCCTGCTGCATAACCTGCTTCATGGCCTGGCGTGGGTTGCTGCGATCAATGGCAATGGGGTGCATCAGACGGATACCCCAGCCAAAAAAAGGTATTTTCAGTAACTCCTGTTTCAGGATGGTGCTGACGGGCATAAAGAGCCGCTGCAGGAAAAAAACCTCCCAGGTGGACTGGTGCTTGCTGAGGATAACGCAGGGGGTATGGGGAACATTTTCCAGACCATCTACCTGGACGTTAATACCACAGGTGAGACTCAGCGCACGGTTAATCAGCATGCCGGCGGTGGTGAGTAGACGGTGACGGTTCAGGTAACCTAGAAAAGGCCCGGAAATGATAGAAACGAGGCCAAAAACAAAGACTATCAGTAGATAGAGCAGATAAAA
>DDNV01000008.1:351-3559 GCA_002341315.1 Cellvibrionales bacterium UBA2511 | reverse complement strand
TAAAACAGCATTGAACGCAGGAGCATAATCGGCTTATTCATAAGGAAATCCTGTGCCCTGGGCCAGTAAATAATCCACAGCCTGGTCCAGATCATCAAAAACGGGCGCTTGCTGTAACTCGATTTCCGGTTGAGAAGGCAGTTTTTTTTCCGTGGCGGCACCTTTGCCGGTACGTACCAGAATGGGGGTGCACTGGTGACTCAAGCCAGCCTGTAAATCCCGCAGACTGTCGCCGATCAGGGGAACGCCGTTCAGTGACACACCAAATTCACTGGCGATGGCATCGATAAGCCCGGGTGCCGGTTTTCGGCAATGGCAGTGATCCTCTGGTGTATGAGGGCAATAGAATATTCCCGCCAGCCCGGCACCCTGTTGGGCCAGAAGTCCGGACAACTTTTCGTGCATGGCTTCCAGGTCATCAAGATCAAACAGCCCCCGCCCAATACCGGACTGGTTAGTAGCTACGACGACGCTGTAACCGGCCCGGTGGAGCCTGGCTATGGCAGCGATACTGCCGGGCAGAGGGATCCATTCATCGACAGTCTTGATGTAATTATCGGAGTCCTGATTGATGACGCCATCCCGGTCTAGAATAACCAGCCTCGTCATTTACTTGGCCGTTACCAACAGGGAAATATCCGCTATATTCAGAAACAACGCCTGAAGCTTTTGTAACAGTGCAAGGCGGTTCATGCGTATTTCTGACTGTTCTGCCATTACCATGACCTCATCAAAAAACTGATCGACCGGATCCCGCAATTTTGCCAGCTCTTTCAGCGCGCTGGTGTAATCCCGGGCTTCAAGGAGCGGGCTGACTGCACCGGTCAGTGCCGCGAGTGTTGTGGCGAGTGTCTGTTCGGCGGGTTCGACAAGCAAGGCCGGATTCACGTCCCTGCCATCCGGCAGATCGGTTTGTTTGGAGAGAATATTGGATACACGCTTGTTGGCGGCGGCAAGTGCCTCAGCTTCCGGCAGTTGGTTGAAGGCGTGTACGGCCATTACTCGCAGATGAATGTCCAGCGGGTTGCTGAGCTGTTGCGCAGCGACAGACTGGAAGACCTCGGCAGGGATATGCTCATCTTCATATCGCCCTTTGAAGCGGTCCAGCATGTAAGTGAGTACTTGCTTGGTAATGTGGTCAGCGCTCTCCACCAGCGTTGATGTGTCGATGTGTTGGGTAAGAGCCAGGTTCAGTGCTATCCTGAGATCAATATCGATGTTGTGTTCGACAATAATCCGTAATACACCCAGGCTTGCCCGGCGCAGGGCAAAGGGGTCTTTCGAGCCGCTGGGCGGTTGCCCGATACCAAAGATACCAACGAGGGTATCGAGTCGGTCGGCGATCGCCAGGGTAATCCCGGTCCTGGTGGTGGGAATGACGTCACCGGCAAAACGGGGCAGGTATTGTTCAAAAAGCGCATTGGCCACTTCCGGGTCTTCACCATCGTGCATGGCATAATAGCGGCCCATGGTCCCTTGCAAGTCATCAAACTCACCGACCATTTCGCTCACCAGATCCGACTTGCTCAACTCCCCGGCCCGAAATACCAGCGCGCCGTCGGCACCGGTTGTCTCGGATAATGCCCGGGCCAGGCTGGCAACCCGTTCAGTTTTGTCAAACAGCGATCCGAGCTTTGCCTGAAACACAATGCTGCGAAGTGACTCGCGCTGTTGGGCCAGCGTGGTTTGCCGGTCAGTTTCGTAAAAGAAGGCCGCGTCCGACAGGCGTGGTCGTATCACCCTTTCATTGCCGCGGATTACCTGCTCGGGGTCTGTGCTCTCAATATTGGCAACGGTAATAAAGAGCGGCATTAGCTTGCCGCTGTTATCCAGCACGTGAAAATATTTCTGGTGAGATTTCATGGAAGAGATCAGTGCTTCCGCGGGAACGTCGAGAAAGCGTGCTTCAAAATGGCCCACCAATGGTACGGGCCACTCATTGAGGGCGGTCACTTCATTGAGCAAATCGTCATCGATAGCTGCATGGCCGCCGGCTTTTTTGGCGGCGGCGTGGACGCCTTCTCGAATTAAATGGCGGCGTTCATCAAAGTCTGCCAACACGTAAGCCTGCTTCAGTTGCTGACAATAGCTGGCCGGACTGTCAATAACGATGTCATTGGGGGCATGGAAACGGTGACCGCGACTTCGGTTTCCGGTGGGTAGGCCCATTATCTGCGTATTGACAACATCGTTCCCGAATAGCATGACGATCCAGTGAACTGGCCGGACGAATTCTTCACGGCGTGTACCCCAGCGCATCCGCTTTGGAATGGGCAATGCTGCCAGAGCGCCGGACACGATATCCCCCAGCAGGGCAGTGGTTGATTGACCCGGTTGGCTTGCCCTGTGGCACAGTTTTTCCTGTTTGCCATCGTGCTCAATCATTTCTGCCAAGGCAGCCAGCGGACAGTTGTTTTTTTCGGCAAAGGCCTGGGCGGCGCGAGTTGGTATGCCAGTCTGATCGAATGCAACAGATTTGGGTGGCCCCCAGTTGATGGTTTCCTGCCCGGGGGTCATCGGATCGAGTGCGCGAACTACCACTGCCAGGCGACGGGGCGATGCAAATGAGGAAACGGTACCAAAATTCAGCTTTAGTCCGGAAAGGCGATTTACAATCTCCTCCCGAAAAGCCTCTGAAAGGTTCAACAGTGACTTTGGCGGGAGCTCTTCTGTGCCAATTTCAACAAGAAAATCTGAACTCATGTTTGAGCCTCTGCTGCCAGCTGTTTAACGTGATTGGCAAGTGCCGGTGGTGCCAGCGGGAAGCCAAGTGCCAAACGTGAGTTGAAATACGCCTGTGCCACGGCTCTTGCCAGGGTTCTCACACGGAGAATGAAACGTTGCCGCTCGGTGACGGAAATGGCATGCCTTGCATCCAGCAGATTGAAGGCGTGCGAGGCTTTCATGACCATTTCATAGGCGGGTAGTGGCAGCCCTTTTTCAATTAACCGCTGACTTTCGCTTTCGTAAACGTCGAAGCTGTGGAACAGGAAATCCACATTGGCCTCATTGAAGTTAAAAGCTGACATCTCCACCTCATTCTGGTGAAAAACATCCCCGTAAGTGACACGGCCTTCTGGTCCCTCGGTCCATACCAGGTCATAGATGCTATCCACACCCTGCAAATACATGGCAATCCGTTCGAGACCGTAGGTGATCTCACCGGTGACAGGAAAACATTCCAGGCCGCCCACCTGCTGGAAGTAGG
>DDNV01000008.1:0-124 GCA_002341315.1 Cellvibrionales bacterium UBA2511 | reverse complement strand
TAAATCGAATATCGTGGATATTGGTATCAATGCCGAGTTGTCGCAGGGAGTCAAGATACAGCTCCTGGATATTATCGGGGGACGGTTTCAGGACAACCTGAAACTGGTAGTAGTGCTGCAGCCG
>DDNV01000080.1:4255-5569 GCA_002341315.1 Cellvibrionales bacterium UBA2511 | reverse complement strand
CCGACAATCAGCGCCGGGGTGATAATAGCGAAGGTCATTTGAAACATGAAGAATACCGTCTCGGGAATATCTCCGGCCAGACTATCCTTCGTTACACCAGCCAGCATCACGTTTTGCAGGTTGCCAATCCAGGCATTCATTGAGCCGCCATCACCGAAAGCCAGGCTATAGCCGCAGATCAACCATATCAATGAGGCCGCACAGGTAATGGCGAAGCACTGCATTAAGATCGAGAGCACGTTTTTTGCTCTGACCAGCCCGGCATAAAAAAGCGACAGACCGGGAATTGTCATGAACAGCACCAGCGCAGTGGCGGTTAGAATCCATGCCGTATTTGCACCATTAACGGTCTCTGTGTGACCCATAGTAGGTGCAAGCAAGCTTAATAACAGTGCATACAGGGTGGTGCGGTGTCTTGTGGACCTGAACATAATTAATCCCTCACAGTATTGCACTATAAGTGTGCAATATTTTGACTCATACCGGTGCAAATGCATCAGAATAGAGCGATTCTTTGTTTTTTTAGCCTTTAACAAGGCGTTCAGATAAGGTTTCGCAAATGCTGTGCCAGAAAAGTCGATTTGGCGCTACTATGGTGCTTGAATTTTTTTGGTCTCCGTATAGAACGGATATCAATATGTATGCTTGCCGACGACAGGGACTTGATTCAGGATTGATAGACACCAGAAACTCACAAGAACCGCCGCGGTTCTGTGTCCGGAGGAGTAATGACCATGTCCAATGAAAATGATGACTTGCGTGACCAACTGACCACGCTGCACAACGAGCTGGAAAAGGCAAAGACGCTGGATCCTGAAGACCGGGATATGCTGGGACATCTGATGTCTGACATGATACGCATTGCCCAGGGGGATCTCGAAAAAGAGCCTCACCACGAATCGTTGCGGGAGCAACTTGAGAGAAAAGCCGGCGAATTTGATCTGGACCACCCCCGTCTGGCAGGCGTCGTGCGTCAACTGCTGGACTCACTCGGCAAAATGGGTATCTAGCTCTGAGGCTCTAGCGGTCCGGGTTGATGGAGTCTACTAAGAAATGGAGAGAAGAGTCTTTGGTCTGATTGTGGTCGGCGCGCTGATTGCCGGCTGTGCCGGCTCCCATATAAATGAAGACAGCGATAACTACATTGGCTGGGTCTGTAGTGGGGCCAGGCAAAGTGATGACTGGTCCTGTGATATGCGCGAAATCAGGAATGGTCGGGCGGTTGCGACATCAACAGTGGCCGCAGTAGGCGATGCGAAAGTTTCCGGTGGACAGGGCGTCAGCCGGTCTTCCGAGCGGGATCAGCAGCACAAC
>DDNV01000080.1:673-4096 GCA_002341315.1 Cellvibrionales bacterium UBA2511 | reverse complement strand
GCGGGATCAGCAGCACAACCTTCAGGTTGTCTCTCCCCCCAGTCAGCACTGGCGAAAGCAGTTGCCGGGGCTTGACAGCACGCCGGTGATCCCCGAGTCAGAGTCTTCGACACTGGCAGAGCGTAAGCTGAGGGAACGGCCACCCCGTGTCCCCGAGCCGGTACCCTCAGTCGTGGCAAGAAAGGCCTCGTCACCACCGGTCCCAACGCCCCAGTCCGCCCCGTCGCCCCAACCCCCTGCCGCAGAACCGGTCGCTTATGCGCTGGGGGACAGCGCCGGAGGTGACTTGTCCATTGATGCCAAAAAACCGGCGTACACCTTACAACTGGCGGCCTTCAAGGATGCGGCCCAGATAGAACGATTTGTTGAGCGGCATCACCTCGGTGATCTGGGGGTGCAGCAGTTTCAGTCCTACAGTAAGAAGCAGCACTGGCAACTGCTCGTCTGGGGCTCTTTTGAGAGTCCGGCCAGGGCGCGGGAGGCCTGGCGAGCCATCGCCAGGCAGTATCCCGGCGTTGAGCCCTGGGTCAGATCAATGAGTTCCCTGGACATGGAGTCCAGTCAATCGGTAGCTGTGGATGGTTGACCGGGCCGGATCGTCCACGGAGAGACTCACGGTATTCTACGACGGTGCCTGCCCCATCTGCGTTAGGGATCGCCGTACCTATGAAAAGCTGGCCGGTGAGCGAGACAATGTCTGCTGGGTCGATATCACGGCTGCAGAAGCACAATAGCGGGAGGCGGGTATTGATCCACGAAAAGCCCTCACCGAGTTGCATGTGCAGGATGGAGAGGGCAATATCTTTTCAGAGATAGACGCCTACCGGTTGCTGATGGCGAGGATTCCATTGCTGAAGCCTATCGGTTGGCTGATCGGGTTGCCATTGGTGCGCCCGATCCTGAGCAAACTTTATCGCTGGTGGGTTCGCCGCCGGTTAATACGTGACGGGAGGCTTTGATGGCTACCAACAGCGAGGTGATGGTCGGTAACCTGTTTTCGAACATTCCGGTGTTGACACTGGGTGAGCTTTTTGAAGACGTGATTGTTACCGACTTTACTCGCATCCAGCGGATTGTATCCAGGGGGCAGAGTTCCCCTGAGGGTTTCTGGTATGACCAACCGGAAAATGAACTGGTGGTTATTATTCAGGGGAAAAGTGTGCTGGAGTTCGACAATGGTGACCGAATGGAAATGGCCGTGGGCGATTTTGCCGCCATTCCGGCACACCGCAAACACCGTGTTGCCTGGACCGATCCCGATACCGAAACGATCTGGCTGGCTATCTTTTATTAGGGCTTGTACACACGTATTGGCTGATCGCTGCTGGAGGACATTTTTGCTTCCGGTTAAATGATTAAACGGCTGGTCATCAGCCAGGTGGCCAGCGTTCCCGCCAACAGAAATCCCGCTGCGTAGGCTAGCGCCCCCCGGCGAAAACCTCTGCTCAGGTGGGTCTGTTCCGCACTGCTGACGATAAAGGGCAGCCCGCTGTGTTCAGGCTGGCTCAACAAATGATCGGGTGGTGCGCCTGCCACCGCCGCCTGTTGCTCGCGCGCTTTTCCCAGGGCGGCTTCCCGAACGAGTTGCCATTCTCTCAGGTCAAGTTCTCCATCACGGTTGTGATCAAATTTCGTCAACAATGCCGGAAAATCCGTCTTCCAGTTTCTCAGGATATCACCGGCCAGCTGATCTGCCGACAATGTTCTCTGGCCCGTACTATCCGTCGTGAAATGCCCCAGCGTATAAAGTGGGTCGCCCTCCATGATCAGATATTCTGTGTAGCGATATCGGCTGCCATATGAAACCACACGATTGAGACTGAAAAAGCCGTTATTGAGCTGCGCGGGTTTTGGGATGCCAATCGGGCGGCGGGTATTGCCATACCAGACTTGGCGGTGTCGGGTGCTGATATCGCCACCAGCCGGATCTACCTGGCAAATACCGGTGGTGTCCTGCAGATAAAAAGGTCGACTCGAGGCGCGCTTCTCAACGGTACTCCAGCGGCTGGATCTGCCGGTACGCTGATATTTCTCGATGGTGTAGCGCCACCAAAGACACAGGGTACTACTCAATGGTGCCAATTGCGGATGGCCCTGCCGGGTGGCCACGCCGATCAGCTCCGTGAAACCCTGGCTGGCAGAGCGGATTTTTGAGGTGGGCATGTCTTCCACCAGCCGGGCCCGTTTCAGCAGGTGATAGCTTTTCCACAAACTGAACAGCGAAACAGCGGTGGCCAGTGTTAACCACAGGGCAAACTTCCCTGTGGAGAGGGTTGCCACGCATTCGGCACAAAACAGGCTGTTAATGGTCACGCGGTATCAGCCACGCACCAATAAGGCCTTGCGGGGGCAGTGGGCCACCACATCACGACTGGAACAGTCCCTTGATGTCGACATCGGCAATCTGTGCTTCGCTGAATCGCAGCAGGTCGTGTGGACCAAACTTGAAGAAACCGGCAATCAGCCTGTCTGGGAACTGTTCGATGCGGATATTATTCTGATTGACTACTTCATTGTAGAGTTCGCGGCGGTCGGCGATAGCGTTTTCCAGATCGGAGATCCGCACCTGCAAATGACGGAATGACTCATTGGCTTTCAGCTCCGGATAGTTTTCTGCCAACGCAAACAGTTGGCCCAGACCCTTGCGCAGGGCCGTTTCGGCAATGCCCAGTGCCTGCATGTCACCACCCTGTGCCGCAGCCGATACCTGGTTGCGAGCGCTGATGACCTGCTCCAGTGTGGTCTGCTCGTACTGCATGTACTGTTTGCAGGTGTCCACCAACTTCGGCAACTCCTCGAAGCGCTGTTTCAACAGCACATCAATATTTGACCAGGCTTGCGCCACCCGATGCTTCAAAGCCACCAGGTTGTTGTAGATAACAATGCCGTAGCCGATGCCCAGTATCAGCAAGCCGAGCACAATAAAACTGAATATACCCATGACATTCACCTGTTTTAAAAGGGTCTCTAGCGGAAGGCTATTGAGAATAGGGGCTTTGGCCATTGGCGGCAACAAAACCTGAGCAAAACATCTGTGATGATTCGCGATGCCGGTAAGCGGGAATCTGAAATTATCGCAGTAGAGGGTTGCAGAGCTGCACACCCGGAATTGGTGTGAAGCCCTGCAAATTGCATGGGGCGGGGTCAGGTTTTCAGGCGCTTGTATTTCAGTCGTCTGGGTTGGGCATCCTGGCCTTTGCGCTTGATAAGATCCTCGTGGTATTCGGTGTAGTCGCCCTCGAAGAACAACACTTCGCTGTCGCCCTCGTAGGCCAGAATGTGTGTGGCTACCCGGTCGAGGAACCAGCGATCGTGAGAGATCACCAGCACGCAGCCGGGAAAGTTCTGAATCGCCTCCTCCAGCGCCCGCAGGGTTTCGATATCGAGGTCATTTGAAGGCTCATCGAGCAGCAGCACGTTGGC
>DDNV01000080.1:0-483 GCA_002341315.1 Cellvibrionales bacterium UBA2511 | reverse complement strand
TCATCGAGCAGCAGCACGTTGGCACCCTGTTTCAGGGTATCCGCCAGATGCAGACGGCCGCGCTCCCCGCCGGACAGTTCGCCGACCCGCTTTTGCTGGTCGCTGCCCTTGAAATTGAAGCGGCCCAGATAGGCCCGCGAAGGCACCTGATAATTGCCGATCTGCAGGATGTCCTGCCCGTCGGAAATCGCCTCCCAGACGGTTTTTTTGTCATCCAGGTTTTCCCGGCTCTGTTCCACAAAGGCAAGGTTCACTGTATCGCCCAGTGTGATGGAGCCGCTGTCGGGTTGCTCGGTGCCTGCAATCATCCGGAACAGGGTGGATTTACCGGCACCATTGCCACCGACGATACCCACAATGGCACCCTTCGGAATACTGAGGGTCAGGTTGTCGATCAGCAGTTGGTCGCCAAAACGCTTGCAGACATTTTCCAGCTCGATGACCTTGTCGCCGAGTCGGGGCCCCGGCGGAATATAGATCTCG
>DDNV01000011.1:21069-21444 GCA_002341315.1 Cellvibrionales bacterium UBA2511 | reverse complement strand
GGGGCTGGCTTCAGTTGTGCTGCCAGCACACCATCGCCGCCACCGGACTTGCCATGGCAAGAGGCGCAGTGATTCTCAAACAACTGTTTGACACTCGTTTTAGGCAACAGCCGATCGGGCAGGGCCGACTGTGGCATCAGAGCCAACAAAGTACCTCGCAGGCTGCTGCTCATTTGCCGAATTGTCTCGGTATCCTGTTTCTTTTGAATGGCGTCCTGTAATGCATTTGCCTGGGTCGCCAGCTCAGCACCCTTGGTCCGTTCATTTTGAATCGCGGAAACCTTAGTCACGATAAGTTGGGAAAATTCGAGCATTTCCTGATATTCATCGTTATTGATCACCTGCCCGTCCCTGACGGCTTCCACGTAATCCACA
>DDNV01000011.1:4324-21011 GCA_002341315.1 Cellvibrionales bacterium UBA2511 | reverse complement strand
TCCACAGCAATGTATTCGGCCAGTTGTGCCAACTGACGCACCTGAGTATAGCTGTCATTCATCGACGCCTGGCTGACCCCGGGATACAAACAGGCCAAGGCCACCAGTATTACTGCGATATTCAGAGCCAGTTGCTTCTGATGTGTAAAACGGCCTACCCAGTGAGCCAGCATTTACGAGATCTCTAATTAGTTTTTGATAATGATAATTAGTCTTAATTGTAACCTCTCTACCATCCCTGGAGTCAAGCAAGCGAACAGTTTCCTCCAAATGAGGGAGGTCATAATCTCCGCCCTTCCCTAACTAGCTTCCCACCTCCTCTTTCCTGCCGCACTAGCGGCCAGTTTCTGGAAATCCGGGTGAAATGGTTCGGTGAGCTAAATCCTGCATCAGACGGATAAAAGCGTGTCTAAAAATGCCGTTAATACTACCACCCTGTTAGCCTGATCAGAGTGCGTCGCCATAGCTGATAAAGCGCCAGCGCTCTTGCAACAACTCGCGCAACGAGTTACCGAGACGAAGATTCAGATCCTGCGGATGAATACCGATGCGCAAGGTTTGCCGGAAAATGCGGGCCATCCCGATTTGGCTGCTGTTCCATAGCCGGAGGCTCGCCGCACGAAACCCGGAATCGGCTTCGAACCCCACCAGTGGCAGTGGGTGCAGATGGGCGGTACGCAGGTCCAATACACCGCGCAGAACCTCAACCCGCTCGAAGTTCAGCGATGTCAGCGATTGCCGAGCAACGTCGCCCAGCGCCCAGGCCGGGGGTACGTATAGTGACGGGGCAGGCAGGTTGTGTTCTGCGAACCAGTCGTGAGAGCGGCGCATCAGCGCCAAGATGCCTTCACCATCGAGAGCCAGGTGTTCGGCCACGTTGCGCGACAACAGGGTCGAGTGCAGTCGGTGGTACAGGCCGCGTGGCGTCCCCACGCGGTGCAGCCAGCCGTGTGCGGCGAGCTCATGACCGAGTCCAGCCAATTCCCGCAGCCGGTCGAGTTGTTCGTGACGCCAGTCGCATCCGGGCACAACCAGTAGGGTCATGGGCGGAATGGCGTAGCTGCTGCAGAGTGCCAAAAAATCTTCCACCTGCGAAAGCGTCGCGGGCATGACGTCGTGCATCGACAGCACTGCTCGCGGTTGGCTATTCATGCGGGTGTTTACGCGCATACCGCTCTACAAAATCCAGCCACTGATCAATGGTGTGGTTGTTCAGGGTTTCGGCAGCCCCGCGTGCAGCGGCAGCTTTGTCCTGCCAGATACTTGCCGGAAGTTCACTCAGCTGGTGCAACACTTGCGCTAACGATTCGCCTTCACCGAGGATAAACAGCGAATTCTTGAGTAATGGCCAATCGTGAATGCCGGCGTTGGCGGCCACCAGTGCAGGACGTCCGCGCGCCATCGCTTCCAGTGCGACCGTGCCAAAGGTCTCCATATGGGAGGGCAATATCAACAACCCCGCGGCGTCCATTTCCGCGCGCAGGGCCTCACGTTCCAGCCAGCCGGTCAATCGCAGATTGGGCAGCGATTGTGCCTCACGCTCGAGCTCACTACGCAGCGGACCGTCACCAGCTATGACAAAGCGGATATCCGGCAGTGCTTTCACAGCATCGAGGATAGCGGGCAGGTTTTTCTCGGGCGCCAGACGTCCGGCGAACAGTACCTGCCGCAGATTCTCTGTGGGAGGCACAATCGGGGTATCGAGAAATACTCGCGATAACGGAGTACCCATCACATCCACGTGCCGCGCACCAAGGCGTTCCACCGTGGCGCTGAGACCGGGATTGTTGACCAGTACCGAGTCACTGTTCCGGCAAAGAATACGATTGACCTGCTCCAGGTACCAGTGCGCCAGGCGGAAAAACCAGGTATTGCCGTATAGTTTCACCAGCCCCTCGAAATGCGTGTGGAACGCGGACAGAAATCCAGCACCGCTGCGTCTGGCAAGCCAAAGCCCCAACAAACCGAATGGCCCCGGCGTTACCGAGATCACCAGATCCGGCTGCAGCACCCGGAACTCGCGGTATATACGCAGTACATTGGGCGTGATGAGTTTCTGGGTAGCGTCGCCGGGCAGAGGCAGGGCAAAGCGCAAAAAACGTTTTTTCGCCACCGGTTGAAACAATGTCAGTTCACCGAGTTGCGGTCCAAGCTGCGTGGCCAGGTCACCGTAGTAGGCCCCGGCCCCATTGCGTGCGGGTAGTGCGTCAGAAAAAATTGCCACCCGCAAGCGACTCGCATCGCGTTGTCGGTGGCCCAGTTCGTAATCTGATGCAGCCTCAACCTTGATATCGTTTCTCATGAGGGGTCCGCCGGTGGTTCGAGTATCTCACGGTAAATGGTTACCAGGTCAGGTTGCGGTGCCATGACTTCTGACAGCGGCGAGTGCACGTGCCCATTGCCGCTACCGTAGTCGCGGGCTTCCCTGGCGGCGTCATCCAGTATCCGTTGCAGTGCTTCGGTGATGGGGATATCCAGTTGGCGCAGTACTGTGGCAATGGCGGTCTGTGTCCGATCCCGCAATTGACTGTGATCCACCACGGCGAAACGGGCCGCAGGCAGGCAACGGCGCTGCTCACGGAGTTGCTGATAGACCTGTGCCAGACTCACTTGAAACTCATGCGTGACAAGATCCGCTGCCGCCGTCGTGCCAAAGAAAACCAGGCCGTTGCGAATGGAGCTGAGCTGGGAGCGCAGCGCGCCACCTGGTTCACGCAGACAGACCAGAAAACGCGAGTCATCAAAATTTTCTGCGAGAGATGGCAACCAAGAACCGAAGGCGGCATTTTTCGACAGTAATCGACGTCCTCTGCCATTGACGTAGAGATGTTTCTGTAGGCAGGACCGATAAAAATTCAGTAGCACCGAGCGTTCGCAATCCGGCAGTTCTCGCAATCGTCCTAGCAGCCACAACGACTCACTGGCGGGAAAGGCCAGCACCAGGATAAAACAACCGCCCACCGGCAACAGAGCAAGGTAATCCTCTTCGGCGGCCTGCAGGCCGACCTCGTGGATGTGGGCAAACCCACCGGTCATACGACGGGTAAGCACATCGCCGAGTCGCTGCAACGGTCTGCCGATCAACCTATCCAGAGCAGCGAACATACCAAACAATTTCCGCTCGGAAACTGATGGGGCGAATAGTGTCTCCCAGGTCTGGAAAGTGGTGAAACTGTCCGTATCGCGAGCCAGTGTTCGGTGCAGAAAAGTTGTTCCGCTGCGAGGCACACCACTGATGAACAATGGCTGGTGGATTTTGACGCGGCGCCAGCCGGAAAAAAACAGTTCGTCGAGCAGAAAACCCAGCCAGTGTATGGCCTGCAACAACAGGAACAGCGGAAACAGTATCAGCAGGACGACCAGCCGCCGGGGACCCAATGGCGCAGCACGGCGACCTTCAACGCCAAAAGCCTCGATGAACCAACGCACGTGAAGCCGCACACTGAGCAGGAACGCGTCTCTCATGGAGATAGAGGAGCAGTTTCGGCCCTGTGGCTGAACACCAGCTTACTGGACACTGAGAAGTTGAATGCCAGGCCGACCATGCCGCCAATCCAGATAGCAACCACTGGCAACAGCAATAGTGCCAGCGGCTGGATCAGATGACTGCAACCTAGTGCAATTACGCCGCTGAACACAGCATAGTTAAGGAGTCCTCCGGCGGCATGAACGCCGAAATGCCCGGCCATCTGGCGATGAAAATTACCACGCTGGTTACGCCCGAAAGTGAAGTAACGATTGAGCAGATAGCCCACCATGATCGCCGTGGTCAGCGAAATGATGCGGGCGATATGCAGATTCATGCCGAACAGCCAGACAAGCAGGTAAGTACCGCCCGCGTCGATCAAGGAAACCTTTACGCCAACGGTGGCAAAACGCAAGAACTGCGCGAGGCGGCTGTGCGAATGCAGATAACGACGGAGGTACCACTTCATCGGGAACTGTTTGCCAGAATTGTGAGAGGTGCGACGGACATTATCGGATGCCGACAGGCGGTGTCAATCAGCGTCTTTCAGACACCGGCCATAAATAAAACACCATTTGCTGATTCCAGAACGACGCGACAGATCTATTCTTTTCCTTCATCGCCTACTTTAAAATTCACCGGCGATACCATCCGTCCTCTTCGCTTGCTGTATCGAACCAGTCGCACCCCTAGCGTGGTTCGTCAGGCTGATTCAGGTTGAAACGCGCCGATAGCGAGATGGCAAACCAGCAAACCTCCATCGCCAGCACCGGCCAGTTGGTGTCGAGGTAAAGCTGCGGCAGAAGTACGAATGCCGCATAGGCATTCCACAGATGGTAGGGACCAATTGACAGTCGGCGTGCGGCGAACAACAGATAGGCGGCACTGAAGGCAAATGTTGAACTCCAGCCAATGATCGCCACTGCCAACTGCCATTGCCAGAATAGCGCGGGCAACGCGGCCACCCAACACAATCCGACACCGACAGTGAGGACGCCTGGCCCTACCCTTACGAACCTGAAGCTCCCACCTATTAGCAGCCAGACACTGATCGCTGCCCAGAAAAAATTTATACCCACCGCCTGCCAGGAGGCGATGGCTGCAGAAGATAACACCAGGGACAGGGCGGCAACGCCATTGGCCGAGAAATACACTGGTCGACGCCAGCGCCGATAAAAGGCGAGGTAAGCATAGTTGGCAAGGTAAAGCAGAGTGCCGAACCACCCCAGTAATTCAAAACCGGTCATAGCTACTCAATTTCGATGTGCAGGTTCTTGACGTAGAGTTCACGACCAACGTGGGGACCGTCGACGATACGGATTTTCGATAATGCCACCATGGCAGCGTATAGTTTGGGGGAGTTGAACTCTTTAAATACTGCTTCACTCCAGTCCAGCACCAGCCCGCGGCTGCCGGGCGGAATCATCACATAGTGGTTGTCGGGGTGCTCTCCCTGCCGCTGAGTCTGTCCGATGATCACAGGATGCCCCTCCCCCACCACCAGGCGCACGTAGCCGGTACTTCGTCCGGCATCCAGCGAAGTTTCCCGAACTTCGTCCTGTTTTTTAACGCCAGCCAGTTTTTCCAGTGCTTCATCGAATGCCTTGATAAATGCCTCCCCTTGCGGGTCGTCATGCGTCACCAGATGAACCGTATCCTGCGATAAATAGGCATCGCCGGGGATATGGCGAAAGGAACGGTATTGCCAGGGAAAATACTCTAAAACCAATGCCTGTCCAACGAGTCTGGTCATGGGCAACAGATCGATATCACCGTTGAACAAAGCGCGCAAGGCGAGCACTTCCGATTGATACTCCGTAGCACCTACCAGCCAGGCCTCGAATTTCTCCCCGTAGGCATACTCGGCCACACGACCGAGTCGAAGATCGCCGATGGAATCCGGAGGGGAGGAAAAATCCCGGTGTTCCCGGCTGTAGTAGAGCACATTGTCCACCGTCATCAGGGGTGCAGAAAAGCGCACATCGGGATAGAGTTGTTGGCGGCGAGCCGTCTCGAAATACGGGAAGGACAGGCGAATTTCGTTATTGTTGACCATTTCATAGGCCAGCGAAAAATCCACATATTGCCACTGCGGATCGAGGCGCATATTGCGCAGGGCAAGCTCGACAATACGCGTTATAGCCCCGGGCTCCATGTCTGGCTTCCGGTTCACGTAAGGCGGCCACGCGTCTGTGTAGACCTCCACCGCGGTGAAAGGCCCGGCGAGAGCGGTACCCGACAGTAGCGCTGAACACAATAGTGCGCTTTTAACGCAGCTTGAGAACCGCATACAATGCTCCCAGCAAAACCACAATCAGTAAATTAACCCCCATGAAAAGATCGATATTCCAGGTCGCCAGTACACTGAGCAGCCCCGACGTCTGCTCGTCGTAGTAATTCAGTGTTGGCGAAGTCACCATCTCCCGGCTGTAGGTAACGAATTGAAGCGCGAGATCGAGTATGGCAAACAGGCCAATCAGCGCCAGCAGGCTGTCGGTAAGAATAGAGGCCAGGGAGCGCTTTTTATTATTGATTTCGTTAATGCGGGTCGAACAGACCTCCACCATCCGCTGTGCATTTTCCAGCAAGTCGTCGAAATCCCAGGCCTGTAGTATTTCTTCCATCCACTGTTTTTTTGCGCGCACCAGGTGATTGCGTGCTTCGTAATAGGTTGTAATGTGGAGTTGCGTACGGGCTCTGACCCGTTGCAGTTTCAGCTCGCTGGTTTTCAGGTTCTTCTCGAGAAACACATCGGAAATATCCGCGAGAAGATCGCGATTGATGTAGTGTTGTACCGCATAAAAATACTGGGCCAGAATCATGGCTTCGACTTTCTGGCGATCCGTCTGGTACTCCTGTGCGACTATCACATAATTCAGCCAGCGCAGCGAATGGTGTAAACGACCGTCGATGATATCCTCGGCATCTTCGGGCCGAATCGTCGCATCCAGCCATTGATGGAGCAGAATCCGGGTGTCTTCGTGTTGCACATCCTCTGGCGACAGGTTGAGTATACTGCCGACCCAGAGACACTTCAGGCCGCTGCATTCTTCGCGCAATTGCAGGTTGTCAATATTTGCCTCGCGCAGAGCAGCCATAATGCGGGCAAATTCCCGCTTGGCAAATTGACTTATGGCGAGCTTGGTTTGTTCTTCGGCCCACTCTTTCAGTGCATGGGCGGCAATATCCGGCGCCGGCTCCAGCACCAGCTCCACCACGGCCAGCTCGCTGTTGAAGCAGTGTAATGTCAATTCAAAGCCGTCGACGCTTCGTCCCCGCCAGTAGCCCAGCCGTATATCGCGGTCGTCACGGGTGATATCCGAATAGGCAGTGGAGCCGGGGTGATCTGCCTGGTCGCCCGCCTCTGTGGAGCAATGCCAGTCCGGGGCGTGCAATACCTGCCCGTCTCCCAGTGCATTTATACGCTGCACAAGTTCGCCGTAGGCAGCAGAGAATTCGTTCACGCCCGCCCTGACCGACAGCGGATAGTGAACCGGTGTGATTGTGGTGATCTGCATCTCCGGACTGCCCCTGAAATACTGGTCGAACCAGTATACGCAACAGCGATAGTAAATTGGAGGGACAACCCCAATTAACCCGGTTAAAGTCTGGGAATACTACTTCCCCGCGCTGGATTCAGAGTGACTCGATTGACGCGCTGCGGACTGAATGCTCTGCACCAGTGCACGCAGGCCATTGCCGCGGGTGGCGCTGAGATGACGTATCAGGTCAAGCGTTTCGAAGTAGCCCTCGATATCGAAATCGAGGATGTCCTGGGTGGTTTTGCCATTGTAGGCGGCAAGAATAATGCCCAGAAGACCTTTGACGATGAAGGCATCACTGTCCACCTCAAAAAAAAGGCGGTCGTCTTTCTGTAGGGTGTTAAGCCAGACTTGGCTCTGGCAACCACGCACGAGCCGTTCATCAGTTTTCAGTTCATCATCCATGGGCGGCAGTTCCTTGCCCAGGTCGATGATGTACTGGTAGCGATCTTCCCAGGTATCGAAGAAGGCCAGTGTCTCCTTGATATCCTCGGCGCGGATAGTGCTCCCGAAAGGATTGCTGGGAATGTTCTCGATTGTCGTCATGATGAATGGGGTTTCCGGTAACTAGAAAAACAAGCCGGTTTCGAGTTGCGCCTCTTCAGACATCATCTCCCGACTCCAGGGTGGATCGAAAACCAGCTCCACATGCACCTTCTGAACATTCGGTACCAGCTTCACCCGTTGTTCCACATCGCCGACCAGTACCGGACCCATGCCGCAACCCGGTGCCGTCAAGGTCATCTGGATATCCACCCTGCCGGTGTCCTGATCAATATCCAGATGGTAAATCAGCCCAAGGCTGCGCAGGTTAACGGGGATTTCGGGGTCGTAGACAGTCTCCAGCGCCTGCCAGACCTGATCTTCATCAATCCGGCCATTGCCGGGATCAGTGAAGTTGAGCTCCACTTTTTTTTGGCCCAGCGCATCCGCGTCCACACCGTCAACCCGTACCATATTGCCCTGATGAACAACGGTATAGTTGCCGCCGAGGGACTGCACGATGGTAACAAAAGACCCGGCCGGGATGGTCACGGGATCACCGACCGGGACCAGTCGTCCCGGGCAGTCGCGACCCACATTGACGACCCTGCGTTCCTGACTCATGTTTCTTGTATCTTGATGTCGAAGCTCTCGCCACAGCCACACATGTCGGTGACATTGGGGTTTTCGATCTTCAGTGTCTGATTGACGCCCTCGCGGGTATAGTCAATTTCCATACCGCGCAGAGCAATGGCACCTTCACGACTAAAATAGATGGCCACGCCATTCTCCAGCGTCAGGGTTACATCGTTTTCCTCCGGAGCAGGCACTTCCTCGATAACATACTTAAAGCCGGTGCAGCCACTTTTTTTCAGCCCAATGCGCACACCGGCACCACCGTTACGCTGCAGTTGTTCGCGAAAATGGGACGCGGCAGCCGGCGTAATGGTAATGGTCTGTGTAAGATCAAATTTCTCTACACTCATAATGCTTCACCTTCCTGCGGCAATCTTATCCTGAATGGATACGGTGCCACTTACCGTATGAAATTTTGTTACCGTAACATCCGTCGGGCTTTGGCAAGCCCCTCGAACAGACGGTCGACTTCTGCGCGGGTATTGTACAGGGCGAACGAGGCCCTGACCGTCCCCGGTATCCCGTATTGCGCCATAATCGGCTGGGCGCAATGATGGCCCGTGCGAACCGCGATACCCTGTTGATCCAGCAGCATACCCACATCGGATGGCGGGATGCCATCCATCAAAAAGCTGAATACACCGGCCACATGGTCGGCTTCACCGAAACGGGTAAGGCCATCAAAGGCCGCTCCCTGCGCCAGGGCATACTCGAGCACATCGGCTTCATGTGCAGCCACGGCCACTCGATCCAGGTGCTGCAGGTAGTCCACCGCTGCGGCCAGCCCGATGGCACCGGCGATGTCCGGTGTCCCGGCTTCGAAGCGATACGGCAATCCCTGATAGCTGGTGCCGGCGAAACTGACCTGTTCTATCATTTCACCGCCACCCTGCCAGGGCGGCATGGCTTCCAGCAGTTCCCGGCGCCCCCAGAGCACACCAATACCGGTGGGGCCGAACATTTTGTGCCCCGAAAAAGCATAAAAGTCGCAATTCAGCGCCTGCACATCAACAGGGGTATGCGCCACCGCCTGAGCTCCATCGATCAGCACTTTTGCCCCCACCCGATGGGCTCTCACTACGATCTCGGCCACTGGGTTCACTGTCCCCAGGGCATTGGAAATGTGGCTGACAGCGACCATCTTCACGCGTTCATCGAGCAGCTCATCCAGTGCCATCATGTCAATTTCGCCGCCCGGTGTTACCGGAATCGGCACCACCTCGGCACCGGTGGATTCAGTGGCCATCTGCCAGGGGACAATGCTGGAGTGATGCTCCAGTATTGGAACCAACACCCTGTCACCCGGCTTCAGATTGCTCCGGCCCCAGCTGTAAGCCACAAGATTGATGGCCTCTGTTGTACCACGGGTCCAGAGCACCTGCTCTGGAGCGGGGCTGTTGATGAAACCTGCCAGGGATTGACGCGCATTTTCTATCGCGGCTGTGGCCTTTTCCGCCAGAGTGTGGATACCGCGATGCACGTTGGCATTGTAGCCGCGGTAATAGTCGCTGATGGCATCGATCACGGCATTGGGCTTCTGTGACGTGGCGGCATTGTCCAGATACACCAATGGATGTCCGTTGACCTGCTGTTGCAGGATCGGGAAATCACGGCGTATGGCCTCCACATCGAAAACCCGCTCTTGCTGTCTGATGTTTTTTGCCGGTGTTTCCATGCGCCTATTCTGCCCTCTCTCTCTGTGTCACCTGCTGCACAAACATGTCACTCAGTACGGGCTTGAGATACTCGCCCAGGGTGGAGTGCTGCAGGTTGTTGATGAGTTCGTTGATAAAACCGGTACTGAGCATCACTTGTGCATGCTCTCTGGCAATGCCGCGACTGCACAAATAATAGAGCGCATAGTCATCGAGCTGTGCGACCGTGGCCCCATGGGTACACTTGACATCGTCCGCATAAATCTCCAGCTCCGGCTTGGTGTCTACTTCGGCCCTGTTGCTGGTTAGCAGATTTTTATTACTCAGTTGCGCCACTGTCTTCTGGGCATCCGGATGAATATGGATGCGCCCGTTGAACACCGCCCGCGCGTTATCGCTGATAACACCCCGGAAAACCTCGTTGGTCGTACAATGGGGTCGGGCATGCTCAATACAGGTATGGTAATCGATATGCTGGCTGTGCCGTGGCAGGTAGATACCGTTGAGATCACAGTGGGCACCATTACCTTCATGGCGCACCACCACATCCAGACGCTTGAGTGTCGAGCCCAGTCCCAGGTGAAAGCTGTTGAGTCTGGCATCGCGATCGAGGCGGGCATGCACGCCGCCGATATGCAGGGCATGCTCTTCCTCCAAGTGCAATCGGTAGTGACACAGGCGGGCATTGGCACCCAGCACCAGTTCAGTGACCCCATTGGTGAAACAGTTTTGTTGGGCCCCGTCGCTGGCGAAGTGTTCCACCACTGTGGCCTCACTGCCAGCATCCATAACGACCAGTAGTCGCTGGGACAGGCTGAAGGCCTCGCGCTGGGGCACCGTCAGCCAGACGATGTGCAGCGGCGTTGTGACTTTACTGTTCTGTGTTACATGCACGAATACGCCATCGTCGAGCCAGCTATCACTGAGTGCAGTAAACATGTATTTGTCGCGATCGGCAGCTGTGCCCAGGTGGGCACGTATGGTCTCCACCTGTGTCTCATCGGCTTCACTGAAATGCACGACCTCCATAGCGTCCATGGCTGTGGGGCTGGACAGCTCGGGACTGTAGAAACCGTTCACAAACACCAGCATACGGGCGTCCAGTTCAGGGATTTTGACCTGATCACGAAGGGCTGTCAGCGCTGGCGACGAAGAATCCTGGCGTTCTGCCCTACCCAGGTAAGCACCCTCTTCCAGGACTCTCAACCGAGTATATTTCCAGTCCTCGGTCTTGCGGGTGGGCATGGTGCTTGACTTCCAGCTAGACCTACCCCTGCGACGCTGCTCACTGAGCCAATCCGGTGTCTCGGTGGGGAGCCTTTGCAGGGCTTCGTCAATAAAATTACTCATTACACGGCCTCACTTTCCAGCCAGCCGTAGCCTTTATCTTCCAGTTCCAGTGCCAGTGACTTGTCACCGGAACGGACGATACGACCGCCCCCCAACACGTGAACATGGTCTGGCTCGATGAAATTGAGCAGGCGCTGATAATGGGTGATCATTACAAAGGAACGTTTGCCGTCGCGCATGCTGTTGATACCGGCTGCCACGACCTGTAGCGCGTCGATATCCAGACCCGAGTCGGTTTCATCCAGAATGGCTAAATGCGGCTCAAGCAGCATCATCTGCATCAGCTCATTGCGTTTTTTCTCGCCACCGGAGAAACCTTCGTTAACACCACGCTTGAGAAAATTCTGATCCAGATCCACGCGCTTGCAGACCTCACGTGCCAGTTTCATGAAACTTACAGAATCCAGCGCTTCGAGCTTGCGATACTTGCGAATCCCATCCACAGCGGTTTTGAGGAATTCCATGTTGCTGACACCAGGAATTTCCACCGGGTACTGAAAAGCTAGGAGCAGACCGGCCAGAGCACGTTCTTCCGGTGCCAGAGCCAGCAGATCCTGGCCCATGAAGGTGACTTCACCAGCGGTGACCTCATAGCCTTCGCGGCCCGTCAGCACATGGCCGAGAGTGCTCTTGCCCGAGCCATTAGGACCCATGATGGCATGCACTTCGCCTGGGCCGATTTCCAGGTTGATACCACGCAGGATTTCCTCGCCCTCGACGGTGGCATGCAGGTTCTTGATAGATAACATCGCTATTCTGACTCTCCTGTATAAAATTCTATGAAACCGACCATTAACCAACGGCGCCTTCGAGGCTAACTTCCAGTAGCTTGCCGGCTTCCACCGCAAATTCCATGGGCAATTCCCGGAACACTTCCTTGCAGAAACCGTTGACAATCATGGATACCGCCTTTTCCTCGCTAATGCCGCGCTGAAGACACAGAAACAGCTGTTCGTCACTGACCGTGGAGGTGGAGGCCTCGTGCTCAATGATGGCAGTCGGATTTTTACTTTCAATATAGGGGAACGTGTGTGCGCCGCACTGATCTCCGATCAGTAGCGAGTCACAGCGTGTGTAGTTACGTGCACCGGTGGCACCCGGATTCATTCGCACCAGACCACGATACGTGTTGGAGCCATGACCGGCGGCAATACCCTTGGATATGATCGTCGAGCGTGTGTTCTTGCCCAGATGGATCATCTTCGTGCCGGTATCCGCCTGCTGGAAATTGCTGCTAAGCGCCACCGAATAGAATTCACCGATACTGTTGTCGCCTTTGAGTATACAGCTGGGGTATTTCATGGTGATGGCGGAACCGGTTTCCACCTGTGTCCAGGAAATATGGGCATTGGTATGGGCCAGACCTCGCTTGGTGACAAAATTGTATATGCCACCCTTGCCTTCCTCATCACCGGGATACCAGTTCTGTACCGTAGAATACTTTATCTTCGCGTTGTCCAGGGCCACCAGCTCCACCACCGCGGCATGTAGCTGATTTTCGTCCCGCATGGGTGCCGTGCAGCCCTCCAGGTAGCTGACTTCGCTGCCTTCGTCAGCCACGATCAGGGTGCGCTCGAACTGCCCCGTCTTGGCCTCGTTGATGCGGAAATAGGTAGACAACTCCATGGGGCACTTCACGCCTTTGGGAATGTAGACGAAGGACCCATCACTGAAGACCGCACTGTTCAGCGCCGCATAATAATTGTCTTTCTGAGGTACTACAGTACCCAGGTGCTGGCGCACCAGTTCCGGGTAGTCCTGCAGCGCCTCGCTGATAGAACAGAAGATGACCCCCGCCTCATACAGTTTCTTACGGAAAGTGGTACCCACTGACACCGAGTCGAACACAGCATCCACGGCCACGCCAGCGAGCATTTCCTGCTCATGCAGGGGAATGCCCAGCTTGTCGTAGGTCTCGCGCAACTTTGGGTCCACCTCGTCCAGGCTCTGAGGTCGGTCTTCATCGCGCTTGGGCGCAGAAAAGTAGGACATGGCATTAAAGTCAATGTCCGGATAGCTCACATGCGCCCAGTGGGGTTCGACCATTTCCAGCCAGGCATGGTAAGCCTTCAGTCGCCACTCCAGCATCCATTCCGGCTCGTTTTTCTTGGCCGAAATGAAGCGGATAACGTCCTCGTTCAACCCTGGTGGCAGGGTGTCCGATTCTATATCGGTGACGAAGCCGGCCGCATAGTGGCTTTTGATAAGATCATCGATCTGTTCCGACATGATGTTAGTTACTCTCTGTCTGTTCTCTAAATGCTGATACCGAACCCTGCAATTGCTCAACGGCCTCAATTCTTTCTTCCCGGCCGGAAGCCGACGGGCTCCGGGAAGTGCTGCTGCCGGACTCGGTTTCGCGAGCCATGACATCTGCCAGAGTAATGCCTTGAAGATAGTCTCGGATATGCTCGTTCAGTGCCTCCCACAGATGATGGGTCAGGCAGATTGCTCCATGCTGGCAGTTGCCCTCCCCCTGGCAGCGGGTGGTATCCATATTTTCGCTGACGGCAGCGGTGACCCGAGCTACGCTGATGTCTTCCGGCCGCCCTCCGAGGCGATACCCGCCCCTGGGTCCCCGAAAGCCGACCACCAGCCCTTCCCTGCGCAACCCGGCAAATAGTTGCTCCAGATACGAAAGGGAAATATCCTGTCGCTCCGCGATCGCAGCCAGGCTCACTGCACAATGGCTCGGCTCATGGTTAGCCAAATCCAGTAAAGCCCGGAGAGCATAATGTGCCTTACTTGTTACCCGCAATGAAACCTCCTGGAACGCTTTGAATCCTAGGCCTGTACTGTCTCAAATCCGAGTAATTTAGTCAAGTATTTGAACGGAGTTTGATAAAGAGTTAATGGGTGAGCAAAAACTTTCTGGATGCACGGGAACAGACGCGAGAAGGAACACCTGATGGAGCTGCGAGACACATGATTTGCTCCCTTTTTATGTTGACCTGAAGCCACCAAGATTCGCAAATTTGATAAAGCCTTTTCAGACGCTTTTAAGCCCTCCAAGAAAATAGGGTTGAACCCCTCTGCAGTAGGCTGCGCATGACCAATCATGCGATTTATGGTAAATGTTTTCTTACTTTCATGGCACGCCCCTGAAATACTCACGGTCGGTAATCAATTGGGCCCAGGCAAGTGGGCTCATCTCAAATGTCGCAAATACATCGGCCACCAGAATTGCAGTACCGGTTACGAGAGGTGGCAAGAGCAGGAGCCAGGGAGCTTCGTGCCATTGCCGGATTGGAGGGTGATCGTTCGGCCAGGCATATGGCTGCGAAAGGAACCAGCTTCGCCATAGAATAGGCAGAAAATATGCGGCGTTGAGCAGGCTCGATGCCCACAGCACCCAGACGACCCACGGCATGTTGGCCGCCGTCGCACCGTCCATCAACCAAGCCTTGCTCACCGCCCCGGCAGTCAGTGGCGCTCCCATCATCCCCAATGCAGCGACGCTGAATGCGATCGTGGTCAGCGGCATGCGCCGTCCAGTGCCGTTCATCTGACTTATCCTGTGAATGCCCAACTTCTCGGCGTAATTGCCAGCGCAGAAAAACAGCGTGATTTTCATGATGCCCTGATGCACCAGGTGAACGAGTCCGCCGATAGTGCCAATGGGGCCGAACAAGGCGACACCGAGCGCGATATAAGAGACCTGGCTGACGGTGGAATAGGCCAATCGTTTTTTGAGATCATCCTGGAACAGCGCGCGCAGGCTACCCCAAATTATGGTCACGGATGCAGCGATGGCCAGAGGCGTCAGTAGATTGAGCATCTGTGCGAATTCCACGCCGTAGACATCATAGACGACACGTACGATACCGAAGGCACCGGCCTTCACTACCGCCACTGCGTGCAGCAGCGCGCTGACCGGCGCAGGCGCGATCATGGCCTTAGGCAACCAGCCATGTAATGGTACCAGCGCTGCCTTTACGCCCATTCCAGCGATGAGCAGGATAAAAATGATAATCAGTGACGGGTGATGTGCCGTATCCAGCTCGTGAAGAAACCCATGTTCGGTGAATTCCAGGGTGCCGGTCAGGGTGTAAAGCCATACCGTGCCCAGCAACAGCAGAGCACCACCCGCCAGGGTATAGATCAGATAGGTCTGCCCGGCCTGGCGTGCCATCTCAGTGCCACGATGCACCACCAGTGGATAGGTAGTCAGGGTCAACAGTTCGTAGAACACCAGAAAGGTGAGCAGATTGCCGGACAGTGCCACGCCGGTTGCCGCAGTTACGCACAGACTGAAAAACCCAAAGAAGCGGCTGCGATGGGGCGAGCCTTCCAGGTAACCGATGGCATACATCGTGGTCAGCAACCACAGGACTGCCGACAGAGTGACGAACAACAGGGCCAACGGATCGGCCCGCAACACCAGTTCGATATCCGGCAGCAACGCCAACCGCGCTTCAAAGTGATGCCCCTCCGCGACGCCCCACAGCATCCATCCCACAAGAAACAACTTGGCAATGGCACCACTTATGTTGAGTACAGTACGCAGGCCTACCCTGTTCTCAGGCAACACAAAGATGATCAGCCCCGGCAACAAGGAGCTCAGCACCACCAGCAGCGGTAGCCACACTTGCCAGTTCATGGCCCACTCCCGTCGAACGGTACACCAATTTCCAGCAAGGGCAGCAATGGCGTACCACCAAAGCCCAGTAGGATTGCGCCGCACGCCAGTATTAACGCTACCCACTGCATGCGCGCAGGAATTTCTTTAGGCTGATATGTACACGCCACATCAGCCTGAGTGAAGGACTTTCCCAATACCTTGAACACGTAGGCTGCAGTAAGCAGACCGCCGAAGAGCATGACCGCCGCCAGATCCCAACGACCCTGAACCAGTGCGGCCTCCAGCAGTAGCCATTTGCCTATGAAACCACCACTCGGCGGCAAGCCCATCAGGCTAACGCCAGCCAACGCAAACGCGAAGGCACTGAGCGGCAGACGTTGCACGATGTGATCAAGGTCCGCAATACGATCATGGCCGCCAAAGTTCAAGAAATTACCCGCGGCCAGAAACATCGCAGACTTTGCCAGCGCGTGTGATAACAGCAGCACCATAGTTGCATTCCAGCTCGCCACAGTCGCTAGTGGAAAGGCGAGGAACAGGTAGCCGATCTGCGCTACTGTCGAATAGGCGACCAATAGCTTCAGGCGTGTCTGACGCAAGGCCTGCACCGAACCCCACAGGATGGCCGCCACACCCAGTAAACCCAGAAATGCCGCCACACCGTCGCCAGCGAATGGACCAAAGAGCATGATCCACAAGCGTAACAATATATACAACGAAGCCTTTATCACCAGTGCTGAAAGCACGGCGCTAACTGGTGACGGGGCACTGCTATGAGCGGGTGGCAACCAGAAGTGCAAAGGAAACAATGCCGTTTTCAATAGCAAGCCGGCACTCATCAGACCCAGTGCCACCCAGGCTGCCGGCACCGGCCTCAGACGCTCTGCCAGAACTGCTATGTCCAGGCTACCGAAGGCATGATAGAGCAGCGCCACACCCAGCAGATAGGCGAGCGAACCCAATAGCGAGACGA